>CAZPTW010000053.1:0-11111 GCA_964589235.1 uncultured Smithella sp.
CGACATCGCTCAAAGGTCTCGACGCGCTTTTAGCCACCGTTCAGATGCCGGGCGGTATTCCCGTGGGCACAATGGCCATCGGCAAGGCGGGCGCCAAAAACGCCGCGCTTTTCGCCATTCGTATGCTGGCGATTTCAGACAAAAGGCTCGCCCAAAAGCTCGATGACTACATCGCCCAGATGGCGCGCGACGTTGAAAAGAAACAGGAAAATCTGCGATGGCCCGTCTCCTGAAAATTTCCCCGGATGTTTCCAGAGAAAGCATTCTCCACGACGCCGCCACCATTCTCCTCGACGGGGGCGCCGTCGCCTATCCCACGGAGACTTTCTACGGGCTGGGCGTCGACGCGACAAGCGAATCGGCCGTTTGTCGAATTTTCGATATCAAAGGCCGCAATTTCAAGAATCCTGTCTCCGTCATTATCGGAAGCATAGACCAGCTGGCGCCGATCGTCTCCGCCATCCCCCCCTCGGCGCAAAAGCTCATGGACACTTTCTGGCCGGGGCCTCTAACGATCGTTTTCAAAGCTTCCGACCGGATGTCACAGGTTTTAACGGCGGGAACAGGAAAAATCGGGGTGCGTCTATCGAGCCACGACTTTGCCAGACAGCTGGCCCTCGAGACGGGCCGGCCCATCACCGCCACCAGCGCCAATCTTTCCGGCGCGCCCGAATGTGCCACCGCCGATGACGTGATAAGACAGCTGGGCGACAAAATCGATGCCGTCATCGATCTGGAAGAAAGAGGCGGCGCCATCGGCTCGACGATCGTCGACGCAACGACCGATCCCCTCGTCATCCTGCGTTCGGGCCTGATCACCGCCGAGGACATTCAAAGAAAAACGGGACTGAGTCGAGGATGAAACATTTATTTCGTTGATTCTCTGTCAACATTATTGTATTCTTTTGACGTAATTCATCAACGCTTTACGATTATGGCGATAGGAGATACAGATGCCGGACTATTGGATTAAAATCAGTGAATCGGAAGAAGAAGACATTCGCCGCCACCATTACTTGATCACGGCGCAAAACGAAGACGAGGCAAAAAAATCCGCTCTGATGTTTATGGAGCGCTTCATCGACGATGACGAGCACCCGGAAAGAATCGAAGACGGTTTTATGTTTTACAACAAAGCCATCGTGGTCAAGCTGGAATCGATCAAACCGACGACAAAAGAAAAATTCAAGGATTTCCTTTTGAAACTGCACACCATCGATATGACCTAATCCATCGCGAAATTTTCGATCATGAAAAAGCTCTTCTTTGTCTTTGCCGCTTTTCTTTCAGTCGTCTTGCTGTTTGCGGCAGGCTGTCAGAAACGCAGCGCCGTCATCGTGGACAGTCGGGAATTCGTTCAAAAGGATTATGCCAGGCCCCTGCCGCCGGGTGAACTGGCGCTGAGAAAAATTTCAGACCCCGATCAGATTCCCGATTTCACCAAAGCTTGTTCGGACCTCGACGGTCTGCTGGAGGCGATTGAAAACAGTCTCAACTATTTGGCCAAGCCGTCGAGCCGAAAATATTATCCATACGGAGAGATCACGCACGATCGCGCCGTGAAGAGTTTGGAAGAGCTCAAAAAACTCATCCTCTCGGGACTATCTCCCGACCAGTTCAACAAGGTGTTGCGCGAACGGTTCGACACCTATGTTTCAGTGGGCTGTGACAATCAAGGCACCGTTTTGTTTACCGGATATTATACGCCGATTTTCGACGGATCATTGGTGCGCACGGACCGGTTTCAATATCCTTTGTATCGAACGCCCCCCCATCTGGTGAAAGATCCCGAGGGGATCGTCCTGGGGCGAAGAGATCCAAGTGGAAAGATCGAGAAGTTTCCCGACAGAAAAGGCTTAAAGGCCTCACAAATCCTCACAGGTCTTGAGCTGATCTGGCTTGGCGACCCCTTCGAGGTTTATATCGTTCACGTGCAGGGATCGGCCAAAATCCGTCTTCCCGACGGACAAATCAAGGCCATCGGCTATGACGCACACAATGGGTGGGACTATCAGAGCATCGTCCCGGCCATGATCGCCGATGGGAAAATATCTGGGAAAAACATCAACCTCAAGGTTTTGATCGATTACTTCAAGGCGCATCCGCAGGAAGTCGATCCTTACACCAATCTCAATCCCCGCTTTGTCTTTTTCCGATTCGAAGACGGAGCCCCCAAGGGGTCGCTCAATGTCCCCGTCACAGCCTTCAGGACCATTGCCACGGATAAGTCCATCTATCCGAGAGCGATGTTCGCCTTCGCGGCCGTCGATCTGGAAAGACCGGTCGGTTTTGTCCTCGATCAGGATACAGGCGGCGCCATTCGGGCCGCGGGCCGCTGCGATGTTTATAAGGGCCTAGGGGACCAAGCCGGCAAACTGGCCGGAGGTACCTACCGCGAAGGAAAACTTTATTACTTGTTCTTGAAGTAGCCCGATGGGCTTTCGACGGTCAAGCGTCGGGCATCGCTTTTATCCGCCTCTATAGACCGACACCCCGCAAACGACGGATGGAGCCTCTGTCTTTTTTCACTTTTCCACCGCTTGAAGATAAAACCGGTGCCCTTGGAAGGACAAGATCGCTTTGTGCTGGGTGATCCGCAAGACTTTCAAGCCATCCGGTCGTGACTGCCCCTCATGAAGTGTGTGGTCGTTGATTTGCACAAAGCGCTCTTGGGACTCGGGGCTGTAGCAATGCAGAAAAACTTTGATTTCGGAGAGACTCTTTTTCACATCATCCGGCAACTGATGATACGGGATCGCCTTTTCTCCGAGTCCGGCCGGATTGACGGCCTCTTCCCCATTGGCATTCCCTCCTTCAACGCGCGTCGCTTCGGCGTGGCGGCGGATGGTCTTTTTCGCGGGCATATCGTGTTTCGGCGCGTCGATGACATTCTCCACCTTTTCAACGATCGGCTGAGCCAAAGGTGCGGGTTGCCTCGAACCGACTTTTGTTGGAGGCTCGGTCGCCTCTAGCGGCGGACGTTCAGGCTCCATCGTCATCGGTTGGCTCTCCAAGGGTTTTTGGACTGCGGGATTTGACTTTGCCGATAAATACCACCCATACGCGCCTGCGAATCCGGCCAGAACGAGGATACCGCTCACCAGCGCGACGTAACGTCCCCAGCGTCTTTCAGGTCGCATCGGCGCCACTTTATAGGTTTTCAGCAAAACCGGTGTACCGACCCCCTGATGATTTCTCTCTAATTTTTTGAGGCCCTCCAGAATATAAGACATTAATTTTTCCCCCGTTTATCCGTCAAAGCGGGATGATCATCTCCCAACATCCCCTGAATATAAGCGATCGTCATCGGACCGACCACACCGTCCGGATTTAAACCGACGTTCCCCTGAAACTCCTTGACCCGATCGGACAGTGGGGGTCCGTATACCTTCTTTCCGGTGGCCGGCTGGCTTTGGACTTGAGCCAGCGTTCGGTCAATCCATTCCACCATTGCCCCCGTCTGGCCCAACCTCAGTTTCCGTTTGTATTCCGCCGGTGGGCGCCATAAGAAAGAATATTCACCGTTCCAAAGCACCACGATGTCAAAAATGGACAATCGTTCAATGCGATTGGCAAAGGCGATTTGCGCTTGATTGTCATGCAACGAAAGCAATGTCGCGTAAAAAAACTTTTTGTTTTGAGGCCTCTGCAACTTCAGAACGACCGGTTTATTGATCAAGCGGAGATCCGCCAGAGTCCCTTTGCTCTCAATCAGACTCATGCCATGGGCTTGGGCCTGCTGTCCCGCGGGAACTTGACCGGAGGGATCGAAGGAAAGATTCCACACCCGAAAAAGGGATTCATATGCCGAAGACAAGGATTGCGTTTCGTTTTCTGAAGAGAACGCCAAGACGTCTCGAGTCTCGGTATGCATGGGCAAATTGGGAACAGACTGCCCCGAAACGTGATGCTCCGTCCAGCGAATCCGGTTTTGACGATCCCCAACGGTCGAGGGAAAGAAGTAAATGACTAAAGCAATCACAAAAAGCAAAACGCCGCTGACGAGGGCCGCGCCACCATACCACATCGCTTTATTTTCTTTCTTTCGTCGTCGTCCCATCACCTCTGCAGCGGCGATTTTCAGAGTTTTTTTGTCGATCACGTCTTTATTTTGACTGAAAGCGCCGATCATGGCCCGGTCACAAATGATATTGATCAAACGGGGAATGCCGCCGGTGAGACGATAAAGAAGCTTGATCGTATTTTCCGGGAATAGGGTCCCTCTCGTCCAGCCCGCGATGCGTAAGCGATGTTGAACATATTCGCCGACTTCTTTTTGCGACAAAGGCCCCAGATGATATCGCGCGGTGATGCGCTGCGCCAATTGTCTCAACTCGGATTTTTCGATCACATCCATGAGTTCCGGCTGGCCGACCATGATAATCTGAAGCAGTTTGCGCTGGCTGGTTTCCATATTCGTCAAAAGCCGGATCTGCTCGAGCACATCCGGGCTTAGATTCTGGGCTTCTTCCAAAATCAGCAAGGCCCGCCGGTTTCTCTTGAGGGTTTCCAGAAGAAACCGATAAATGGCCGTGACAAAAACACTGTTGCTTTGATTGTGCTCGGGATAAGCGATATCGAATTCGTCGCAGATATTGGCCAGGAGCTCTTCGGCCGTCACTTTGGGGTTGAGGATGAAAGCCGTGTCCGTGTCTTCCGGAATCTCGGCGAAGAGACACCGGCACAAGAGGGTTTTCCCCGCGCCGATTTCACCCGTCAACATGATAAAACCGCTGTCGATTTTCAATCCATAAAGCAGGTGAGCCAGCGCCTCGCGGTGCCCCTCGCTCATGTAAAAATAACGGGGATCGGGGGCAATGGAGAACGGATTTTCCTTAAGTCCGAAATATTCTCTATACATAGCCGCACGGGGTATCGCAGGCCGTCATCCGTCAGCCTGCCGGTCGTTATCATTTGACCGCTTCTTAGCAATGAAAAGCGTGGAAAGCAAGCACTATCAGAACAACCGGTCTCAAAGGCCTCGCATGTATTCCGGCCGCAAAAGTGTCTCATCCCGTCCGGCCAGCACTTTATCCACCAAAGCGATCATCGCGACTTTATCTTTTTGAAGGGTTCCCGTGACCGGCAGGTAATTGGACGCGTGTGTCCCGACAAATTTAATTGGGTCGACGGTGATATTTTCAAGCATCCGCTTCATTTCCACGAGGGTCTCGAAGGGATCCAACAAACGAAATTCGCCTTGTCGCATCTGTCGGTAGAGAACGGTTCCCGGAACGGGCGTCACGGTCAGAGCAGCCAGATAATGAGGTCTCATTTCATTGCAGATTCGGGCTGTCTCCAAAGCGTGACGAACGGAAGGCTTCCCGGGCCCCGCCAACCCCAAAAGCACCATGGCGGAAAGATTGATGCCGGCCTCGATGAGATTGCGGCCCGCTTGAAGCATTTCGGTGTAGCCCACACCTTTTCCGACTCTTCTCAGAAGCTCATCATCGCCGGTTTCCACCCCGATATACGCCTTGGTCAGCCCAGCCTGACGCAAAGCACGCAACTCATCCAAGGATTTGGAAAGGGTGCTCTTTGGTCCGACATATGATCCGACGTGGCGAAGCGACGGAAATGTCTTATACAAACGTTCAAGAATGGTAAGCAGCATGCCGGTGTCCATGGCGATCGCATCGCCGTCGCACAGGAAGACTTTTTCCACGTCGCCGTACTCGTCCCGGGCCATGCAGATATCTTCCAATATCTCGGACAACTCGCGAACCCGATACTTTTTGTCCTTGTACATGCCGCAAAACGTGCAGGCATTGTGTGAGCACCCCACAGTGCATTGCAAGAGATAGCTGTTGGCCTCGCTGAAAGGGCGAAAAATATTTCCTTCGTACCTCAAAGAACTCATCCTTTTATTATAAACGCCGATACCACGGCGCGTCTAAATTTCGAACCCAAGGCGGCCGACCGACCTTCCTACAGCAAACGCTCCGCTCCGGCGACAACCACCGTCGTTTTGATAACACCTGGTTTCTCCTTTGAAAAAACGATCATAAATGGAATACGTCCGTTGGGCGGCACCCTTTCATTCATATTGTGACGCCCTTCGGGCTGAGATAATTTTTTTTGGATGTCCTCCTCGGTCAGATTAACCAACTCTTCCTCGGTCAGGATATTGCCGGCATAACTGACACGTTCTCCCTGCGTCACGGCATAAGCATCCAGAAGCTCCGCCTTGATTCTCACCCGCGCGATCGGAAAATCGTTTTGATTGACAGCCGTCCCCTCGACAACGCGGATATTCCCGGAAACGACATTGGCCACAATCTTTTGGCGGACATCTTGAAGTTTAATCTGGCCGATGACAAACGGACCTTCCGCAGGCTGAGACGCACCCCACATGTATTTCCGGGCGATCCGCGTGAACCGGTCTCCCAAATCCGGGAAAATGAAAAAATAAACAATGGCAGGGACAACGACGATCACCAAAACCGCCCAAAGCGCCCATTTCCATCCGCTGCTTTTTTTGGGCGGGGGCGCTGGAACCGATTCTTCCAGCGATGCCTCGAGGTCAGGCGGAAATTGGACGCCCCGTGTAAAATCGAGAGGCACCGAGTCCGGGCCCGGCTGCTTCATGGGCTTGGAATCGAGCATCGGCTCGTCCGACGAAAGTTTTTCAGCGCCGATGACCTCTTTCATGAAAGCCTTCATATCGTCGTCCTGCGCTTCCGAGGCGGGTTCTTTTTGGATTGCGTCCGTCGGCTGGTGGACGGCCGGCTCAAACGTCGGCCGTCTGACTTCTTTTCGGGGGACTCTCTCTTGCCCCTTCATGGTCAACGGTTCTAACGGCGGCTCCGCCGCGGCTCTCGTTTTGGCCGGATTATCCTGAAAAAAAACATGCTGACAGCGGCTGCAACGCATCCATAAACCGTCACCTTCCATCAGCGCATCGTCAAAACGAAATTTTGTCTTGCATTGTTTGCATTGAATGATCATCGCTATCCCTCTTTTACCCAATCGTCTCTTTACGTCTCAACCACACACACATCCGGCAGATGGCGGTAGTTTTCATTGAAGTCCAAACCGTAGCCGACCACAAAAGCGTCATCGATGGTAAAACAGACATAATCCGCCTTAAACGGAACTTTCCGCCTGCCGGGTTTGTCCAGAAACGCGCAGACTTTCAGCGAACGAGGATTGCGTTCTTTTAAAATCTCGACAATGTGTTTCAGTGTCAATCCGGTGTCGACGATATCCTCGACCACCAGAACATCGCGTCCGGAAATCTCCAGTTCGATATCCTTGGTGATGGCAATCCGGCCTGAGCTTTCACATCCGGAACCATAACTGGCCGCACGGATGAAGTCCATCTGGCAGGGAATGTTGATCTCTCGGATCAAATCCGCCATAAAAATGAAAGATCCTTTGAGAACGCCGATCATGACGATTTCGCTTGAATTGAAATCACGAGAAATGTCCCCGGCCACTTCACGCACCCGCCGGGCGATGTCGTTGCGGTCGATCAGGATTTCCTTGGATGTCTCTGTCATGAACGATTCTTCTATTCTGAGAAATTTTGTAAGAATATTAATCAAGTTTCCAAATCCCTGTCAACGAAAATCAAAGAGTTTGTGATATCGAGACACAAACTCTTCGATATTCCCCCAAATCATTCTTTCAGCGGCATCCAGTTGGTCGGCGTTTGAAAATTCGGAGGACAAGCTCAGCAAGATGGGATTCAGGGGGGAAATCTCGCGACCGAGCTTTTCATAATCGATATGACTGATCATATATTGGGACCCGTCGAAATAATATTTCCCCAAACGGTTGGCTTCCAACGATCGGAAAGGCCAGGTTGTCTTAAAGTTGAAATAGGCATGAGCAATTTCTCTCAATTCCTCATGATCGAAAGCTTCAGGTTTGAGTTCCTCCCCGATTCGGTCCGCAATCAACCGGAAATACGTCACCACCAAATCAACATCCGTCAGGCACAGGCCATACAGATACCAGTCGTCGATGATCCTCAACAAACCAAGCTGCTGGGAACGAGGAATGAAATGATGGCTGGGGCATAGATGTCCGGCGCAAACATCCTGCCCGTAAAAAGACACCCCTCGCATGTCGACGCCTCGATTTTGCATGGGGTGCAAAAGGCAGCCGACTTTCTTCTCTTGGGCGTCCAAAAATCCGAGATATTCGCAACAGTATATCACCTCGTAGCGTTTACGGAAATCTTCAGCGGTCAAGGTCGCCTGCGCATATCGAGCGACATCCTCGGGCCCTTTGACCATTTCTCGGAAACGTTCAGTACGAGCGCGCAATTTGCGGGTCAGGGTCTCGCGGGACGAATCGAGATAATTGTACAATCCGCAGCAGGCGCCGCAGGACTTATCGGCGTCCGGTTGACATAGCACCATGATTTCATTGGACGAGGACATGATCACCTCTGACACGTCAAGACTTTTTGAAAGAAACCCAGGCCCACTTCCCACTTTTACGGCCGGCACCTTATAGAAGGATTAACGTTGCAGGTCAAGATTAAAAATGGTATGAGCGCATCCAACTCCAAGCGCGAGGAAGATGGTGACTTATGAATATCATTGAGGAAATTAATTTACCCAACGGGTTGAAACTGACGGTTGCCGATTTCACCCGGCGCATCGCCTCAGACACCAAGAAAGTCGAACTGACCTTTTCGATGAAAATCGACGTACTGGAATCTTTCTTCGCCTCGGAAGAAGACTACCGGACGCTCGTCAATGTTTTCGGCCCCGAGTTGACCTATGAACACAAACTGGAGAGGACCTTCGTATCCGACCAAGATGAGGAAGAAGTCCGAACGGAGCTTCTCAATACTTTCAAGAGCAACACACTGCAATACCTGGCCTTACCGAATTTCGCGCAAAAAATGGCGCTCTCGACGCTCAGGGATATGAAACGTAATCCTTTCAAATACCGACCCAAAAATCTCCCTCCGGAAACGGAAGAGTGAGCCCCTGAGATCAAAAGCCGGGAAGCCAGCCATGAACCAAGATCCGCTCGATGAGCTTTTGCAAAGCGCCGAAAAGCCCAGCCGCTACCTCGGCATGGAAATCAATGCCGTCTTCAAGCCGGAGGCCGACGTCCGGTTTCTGCTGGCCTTTCCCGACACTTACGAAGTCGGAACGTCGCATCTGGGACTACAGATACTCTATGCCGTTTTGAACGCCCGACCCGACGTATGGGCCGAACGGTGTTTCGCTCCTTGGCCCGACCGTGAAGCACAGCTTCGCAAGCACCGTCTGCCCTTGACGTCACTGGAGAGCCACACGCCGATGGCTTCCTTCGACATCATCGGATTTTCACTTCAATACGAACTCTCATACACCAATGTCCTAAACATGCTGCATCTGGGGGGCATTCCCCTGAAAAGCAGCGACCGGACAGCCCCTTCCCCGTTGGTCATCGCCGGTGGACCTTGCTGCTTTAATCCCGCGCCGATGGCCGCGTTTATCGACGCGTTCGTGATCGGTGAGGGCGAGGAAGCCGCCGCTTCTATCGCTCAGGCCGTGGCAGACGGGAAAAAAAAGGCGCTGCCCCGAGATGAACTTCTGGAAAGAATCGCCGCCATCGAAGGTGTTTTCGTCCCCACAGTCCACCGCCACCGCCCCATCATCAAAAAAAGAAAAGCGGTGGACCTCAACGCCTGGCCGCATCCCATCGCGCCGATCGTACCGCTCATGCAAACGATTCACGACCGCCTCGTGCTGGAAATCGCGCGGGGATGCACACGCGGCTGTCGATTCTGCCAAGCCGGGATGATTTGGCGACCCTACCGCGAGAGAAACGCCTCCCTTTTGTTGGATATGGCGGATCAGGCGCTTAAAAACACCGGTCATGACGAAATTTCATTGTTGTCGCTGAGCGCAGGAGACTACAGTTTGATCGAACCCCTGATCCAAACTCTGATGCAAAAGTATTGCGCCCGGCGCATCGCCTTGGCTCTGCCGTCATTGCGCGTGGAAACGCTTGGCGCGGCGCTCATCGAAGAAATTCGAAAAACACGCAAGACGAGCTTTACCCTCGCGCCGGAAGCGGGCACGGACAAAATGCGCCGGATCATCAACAAGGGGAACACCTCCCAAGATCTTCTCGCCACGGTCGATAAAGTGTTTACCGCGGGCTGGAAAAACGTCAAGCTCTACTTCATGATCGGGCTGCCCCAAGAAGATGAGAATGACGTGACGGGCATCATCGATCTGGCCTATCAAGCGCTTTCAGCCGCCCGCCGACGCGGCCAGGTCACCGTGAGTCTGTCCACCTTTGTTCCCAAACCCCATACGCCTTTTCAATGGGAAAGACAGATCTCGCTTGACGAAACTTTTTTTCGTCAGGATTTGATCCGCAGGAAAATTCAAAACCGTCATCTCTCCGTCAAATGGCACGACGCCCGCATGAGCCTGATCGAGGGACTGTTTTCCCGAGGCGATGAAAAAATCGGCGAACTGCTCTTACAGGCGTATTCGAAAGGCTGCCGCTTCGACGGGTGGGGGGAAGTTTTCCGCTTCGACCTGTGGCAAGAGGCGATGAGGGACACGGGCGTCTCCGCTGACGATTATCTGCGCGAGCGATCCCCGCAAGAGATTTTACCTTGGGATCACATTGACTGCGGCGTGAACCGCGATTTTCTTCTTTTGGAAAAACGAAAAGCCGAGTCGCAGGAAACGACGCCGGACTGCCGATTGGATTCATGCCGTCACTGCGGTGTCTGCGATTTCCAATCCATTCAAAACCTGTTTTCCTCAAAGGAGATGGGACCTCTGAGCATTTCTCCTTCGGGACAAGACGCCTCGATTCGGGAAAAAGTCTATCGGATGAGTTTCACGAAAAAAGAACGCGCCAGACTGCTTTCCCATCTGGAATTGATGCAGGCCGTCGTGCGCGCCATCAAACGCAGTTCGTTGAAATTATCGTACACGGCGGGATTCCATCCTCACCCGAAAATTTCATTTGCCACGGCCACCTCCGTGGGGATGGAAAGCCTGCAAGAGTTGATGGATGTGACAGCCGCCGAATCTCACCTGGACCTTTCAACCCTCCGTCACGAAATCAACGCCGCCCTGCCGGCCGGTATCGCCGTCGAATCCATCGATCCGCTGCCTTGGAACGCCAAGGACTTG
>CAZPTW010000054.1:0-11055 GCA_964589235.1 uncultured Smithella sp.
CAACTTCATCTCGGCTTTGGGACGCACTCAAGGCCAAATGGTCACGGTGGATATCACGGCGGCCACGGGGTTACACACGATGGATGAATTCCGACACCTGATCGTCAAAGCGGCAAACGGCGCGATCGTTCGCCTCGAGGATATTGCCAATGTCTCGTTGGGCGCGGATACTTACGATTACGCCGTGCGTTACCAAGGGAGTACGGCGGTCTTTATCGGCATTAAAGCCGCTCCCAACGCGAATATTCTTTCCGTCGCCGAAAATATCCGCCGGGTTTTTCCGGATATCCAAAAAGAGCTTCCAACGGGTCTGGAGGGAAAAATCGTCTATGACGCCACGGAATACGTCAACAGTTCGATCCGGGAAGTCATCCAAACGCTGATTGAAGCGCTCGTCATCGTCACGCTGGTGATTTTTCTGTCGCTGGGCTCCCTGCGCTCGGTCATCATCCCCGGCGTGGCCATCCCCCTTTCACTCATCGGGGCGTTTCTCATCATGCTGGTTTTAGGCTATACCATCAACCTGATGACTCTTCTGGCATTGGTGTTGGCCATCGGCCTCGTTGTGGACGACGCCATCATCGTCGTGGAAAACGTCCAGCGTCACATCGAGGACGGCAAAGGCCTGATGGAGGCGGCAACGAGGGGAGCGCGGGAGCTGGCCGGCCCCATCGTCGCCATGACGCTGGTGCTCATTGCCGTCTATCTCCCCATTGGATTTATGGGAGGACTCACCGGCGCGCTCTTCACGGAATTCGCCTATACACTGGCGGGCGCGGTCGTCGTGTCGGCGGTCATCGCGCTGACCCTTTCGCCGATGATGTGCTCTCGTGTCCTCAAAGCTCAAGAACCCGACAAACCACGACGCTTTGAAGCCTTTATCGATCGACAGTTCACCCGTCTGCGAAACACCTATACAGGGCTCTTGCGGCGCTCGCTTGACGCGCGGCCGGTCGTCTTCGTTTTTGCCGCGATCATCCTGGTCAGCAACGCTTTTCTTTTCTTGTCCTCCAAAAGCGAACTGGCGCCGCAGGAAGACCATGGTTACTTAATGGGGATGCTTACCGCCGCACCGGACGCCTCCCTCGAACAGACGCAGTTGTATTCGCTGCAGATGGCCGATTTGATCAAAGACATCCCGGAAATCAACATGACCTTCCAAGTGGAAGGGTTCTTCGGTCTGAACTCCGGATTTATCGGCATCGGCCTGAAACCATGGGACGAACGCGGGCGGAAAACTCAAACGATCCAACAGGAAGTCCAGGAACGATCCGGCAAGATCGCCGGCGCCAATGCGGTGTTCTTTCAACCTCCGCCGCTGCCCGGCGCAGGGGAGGGACTCCCTGTGCAGTTCGTCATCGGCACCACGGAATCATCCGTCAGGCTCGATGAAGTCTCCAGAGCCTTTCTTCAGGAAGCACAAAAAACAGGGCTATTTATGTACATCGACACCGATTTGAAAATCGACAAACCACAAACCCGTCTGGAAGTGGACCGTGACCGGGCTGCCCAAATGGGGCTTTCCATGCAGGATATCGGCTCGTCGCTCGCCTACATGCTGGGAGGAGGATACGTCAACTATTTCAGCATGTCTGGACGATCCTATAAAGTCATTCCCCAGGTTAAACATCGTCAGAGGCTGACGGCGGATCAGATCTTGGATTACCCAATGACAACACCCGGCGGTGCAACCGTCCCCGTCTCCACCTTCGCCTCACTGAAAACCGAAGCGGTGCCCGTCTCGATCAATCACTTCCAGCAGCTCAACTCCTCGACCCTCTCGGGCATTCTCATGCCCGGCGTCACGCTGGGGCAGGGACTGGAAGAACTGAAAAAGATCGCAGACCGCCTCCTCCCCGAGGGGTACAGCATCGATTACGCCGGGGAGTCCAGACAGTACATCAAAGAATCCAGCGCGCTGGTGATGACCTTTGTCTTTGCCCTGATCATCATTTTTCTTTGCCTGGCCGCTTTGTTTGAGAGTTTCCGGGATCCGATCATCGTGCTGGTGAGTGTTCCCATGTCCATCTGCGGCGCCTTGATATTCATCAGCCTCGGCGTCGGTGAGGCCAGTCTCAACATTTACACGGAAGTGGGACTCGTGACGCTTATTGGGCTCATCAGCAAACATGGCATCTTGATCGTACAGTTCGCCAATGACCTGCAGCGGGAAGGGAAAACCAAACGCGAGGCCGTTGAAACGGCGGCCGCAACCCGCCTGAGGCCCATTTTGATGACCACCGCCGCGATGGTGTTGGGCGTCATGCCGCTGGTATTCGCAAACGGCGCAGGCGCGGAAGGCCGCTACAACATGGGACTGGTCATCGCCGCCGGGATCGCCATCGGTACGCTTTTCACGCTGTTTGTCGTCCCGGCCATGTACTTGCTTTTGGCGCATCGTCTGCGGAAAAATCCATCCTGAAGGCCCAAAGAGGGTGTCATCTGAGTATTAAAAAGTATAATTCGCCTGTTTCCTTGAGACTCCCGGCGGCGGCTTGGGCCCTGGGACCGACCCCGCAGAAGAGATCGACACGTCCGGCCCCTTTTATGGCCGCCCCCTCATCCTGGTTCAATACAAACCGTGAAAACGTTCGGTACGAAATGATATGCAGCCGTTCATCAAAAACCGGTTTGCGCAATCGGATGAACGCGAGCGCCCCGGGCGGAAAAAACTCGGGGTCCGTCGCAATGGTCCGATCGGGTGTCACCGGCTGTCCCAACCCCCCGATCGGGTCATGATCCACGAAACGAAAAAAATTATACCGATCATAATAACTCAAAATCCGATTCCGATCCGCGTCGCTTTTCCTCTTGAGCCATGTCTTGACGCTCAGGTAGGAGAGATGACCTTGGTCCCGGCGAATCGCATTTTGCAGGTCCTCCGGCATGGAACGATATGGCCAACCGTTGTTCTGCGCGGTGCTGACCGTGAGGATCCGTCCGTTCTCAAGGAGGATCTTACCGGAACCTTGGATATGCAAGGAAAAAAGATCCACCGCATCCGACACCCAAATCAGTTCCAAGTTTTTCCCCCGCAAAACACCGTCCTGATCGATCTCTTTGCGGGTGTAATAAGGAATCAGCCGACCGTTGTCGTTTCGACCGATTTTGGTTTCATGGGCGGAGATTTTCTGGGTTACCAAGTCCGGCGGCACCTTATATAGGGGATATCTATATTTTTCCGAAGGAAGAAAGGATCCTTCCAGAAGCGGAACATAATACCCGGTGAAGAGGACATCTCCTTGCCCGGTCCGCCCCGCGGCACGAAGCAGAAGAAATCGTTTTGCGATTTGTCTTTTCTTTTGATCGGGATCCGCTTCCGTGGTGATGATGTCTCGAAACACCACAAGCGCATGTCGAAGCTCCGCGGCCCCCACCCGCCGGCCCGCCATGGTGAAAGTCAGTCCACGGCCCGCCCCTTCATAGTAGGCAAGACTTCTGTCGACGGCCGTCAACAGGGATGAAACATCGAGATCGTCATCCAGCTCAAAGGTTCCCGTCTCCACCACCTTCAGGGCGAACTCGGGCCGAACTTCAAATTGGTCAACCGGTCGTTTCCCGCAGCCCGGTGCCAGCATCACCAGCATGACCAACAAAATGGCACATCCAAGCCGCTTCATAATTCGATGATCATCGCGATTTCGTCGCAGTAGTCCGGATACTTCGGGCATCGGAAACAATCCGACCAAATCTTTTCAGGCAGAATCGAGCGGGAGACCTCCTTAAAACCGAGCTTGGAGAAAAATTCACGTTGGTAGGTCAAAGCAAAAATCCGAAACAGCTCCAAGGTGATCGCCTCGGAGATGCAAAATTCGACGAGCTTTCGTCCGATGCCTCGACCCCGATGGGCATCGTCGACGTAGAGGGAGCGAATCTCGGCTAAGTTCTCCCAGATGATATTCATCGCGCAAATCCCGACGATTTGCTGCTCGTCCTCGTCGACATCAACAATGAAATCTCTGACGGAATTGTAAATATCCATTAAAGAGCGCGGCAACATTTCCCCCTTGCCTGCCGACACATTAATCAATCGGTGAATGGTTTTGACGTCGCCGATCCGCGCTTTTCTCAGCATAATGGCTCCTTCCCGAAACAGCCGTCTTCGCTTTATTTCCCGCCGCGATGATCATGGCACGCGCATGCTCCCACGCGGTTTCGGTCAAATCCTCCCCGCCCAGCATACGGCTGATTTCTTCAATTTTCTGTTCCTCGTCGAGTCTTTCCACGAACGTCACCGTCCGTCCGCCCTCCACCTTTTTTTTCACCCGCAAATGCAAACCGCCGAACACGGCGATTTGAGGCAGGTGCGTGATACAGATGACCTGATGGGTGGCCGATACTTCTTTCAATTTTCGACCGACGATTTCCGCCGTCGCGCCGCCGATGCCGGAATCCACCTCGTCAAAAATCACCGTGCCCACCGCCGCGGTTCTCGACAAGGCGTTTTTCAAAGCCAAAACAATACGAGACAATTCTCCACCGGAGGCGATCCTGGCCAGAGGCCTGGGATCCTCACCGGTGTTGGTCGCGAGGTAGAATTCAACCTCATCGCCTCCGCGGGGGCCGTAACTGGGGTTTTCATCCGAGGCACGGCTCAAGAATTTCACGAAGAAAAAGGCCCCCGGCATGTTCAAATCACGAATTTCGGACTCCACCGTGCTTTTGAGGACCTCAGCCGCCGTTTCGCGCATCGCCGAGAGCACCGCCGCCTGGCGTCGTACTTCAATGAACAGCGCGTCCTTTTCCTTTTCAAGCGCGACAAGCTCGTCTTCTATTCCGGAGAGGCTTTGGAGTTCATCGGCCATCTGCCGCTTTTTGGCCAAAACCGCCTCAAGCGTCCCGCCATGTTTGCGTTGGAGGCGATGGATGGCATCCAGACGCTCTTCGACAACGGCCAGCCGCTCCGGATCGACCGTCAGACGCTCGGCATAGTCGCGAAGCACAAGCGCCGCATCCTGCAAAACCGCAAAGCTGGTCTCCACCTCCGATGCGGAAAGTTTCAGTCCGCTGTCGATTTTTTGAATCTCCCGAATGTGCGATAAGACATCTTTCAGCCGTTCGTGGACGGATCCCTGGTCGGCGTAAAGAAGGGCGTAAGCGCGCCGGGCCCAGTCGGACAGCTTCTGGATGTTGTTCAGAACCTTCCTCTCTTCCGTGAGAGTCGTGTCTTCGCCCGGCCTTGGATCGATCGTTTCAATTTCCCGAAGCTGAAACTGGATAAATTCCATTTTTTCCGCCCGCTGTCGGCTGATCTTTTTGAGCGATTCCAGACGCGCCGAAAGCGCCTGATAGCGGTCGAACGCCAAGCGGTATGCCTCTCGCGCGGAAAGACAACCGCCGAACTCATCGAGAATGTCCAGATGATTTTGCTCATCGAGCAACTGCTGATGTTCGTGCTGTCCGCAGATATTGATCAATTGTTCACTCAGAGACGACAAATTGGAAAGGGTCGCCATTTGACCGTTGATTTGGACCCGGTTTTTGCCGCCCCGGGAGATCACACGGCGTAGAATCAGCTCGTCATCCGCCGGGAAACCCATCTGCGCCAATTTTTCCTTGAGTTTTTGGTGACCGCGGATATCGAATTGCGCCTCGACGGTTGCGGAATCGGCATGCGTTCGGATCATATCGGCGGCGGCGCGGTCTCCTAAAAGAAGGTTGACCGCGCCGATCAGAATCGATTTGCCCGCCCCGGTTTCGCCGGAAATGATATTTAACCCCTCATCAAATGAAACACGCAGTTCATCGATGATGGCGAAATTGGAAATCCTGAGCTCATTTAGCATTTTTCCCTTTTCCAGCTCCTGAAGGCATAGAGCCCCACCCCAGCTTGGAGCGCAGAATTTCCGCATAACCTCGGTGAGGCGATAACACCAGCCTGGTGACATGCTTGGACTTGCGGATGGTCATGGTGTCGCCGGCATTGATTCGGTAGGATTCCTGACCGTCGAGCGTCACCGTCGCGCCGCTTTCTTTCGACCACAACGTGATTTGCAAATCCGATTTTTCAGGGAAAATAATCGGACGATTGGAGAGGGTGTGCGGGCAAATGGGGTTGATGATAATGAGATCCTTGCCTGGAAACACGATGGGACCACCCGCCGACAGCGAGTAAGCCGTCGATCCCGTCGGTGTGGAAACGATGAGACCGTCGGCTTTGTAAGTCGTCAGGTACTGATGATCGACGGATATTTCCAGTTCCACAATCCGGGAAAGATTGCCCCGGTTGACCACCACATCGTTCAACACAATGCCCGACCCGATGATCTTGTTGCCCCGGCGGACCTTCACATCCAGCATCATCCGCTTTTCGGTGAGAAAATCGCCCTTTAGAATCAATTCCATCGCCGCATAGGTTTCGTTCAAGTTGACTTCCGTCAAATAGCCGAATGTGCCCATGTTGATCCCCACAATGGGAACATTGCGATCCGCCACGTAACGCGCGGTGCGCAACATCGTGCCGTCCCCACCCAAAACGGTGATCAAATCAACATGATCGGCCAAATCCTCCACCTTGAAGCCGCCGCTTTTGCCCACAGCCGCGGCGATATTCGCCTCAAGGGCGACTTGAATTTTCCGTCCCTCGAGCCATGTCTTCAGAGCGTGGGCGAATGCGGCGATATTTTCTTTCTCGACATTGGCGACAATGCCGACCTTCTTAATTTTCATGCGGTTTTCCCCCAAAAGACGCCGTTTCGTAACACAAAAAAAAGGGCATGTCTATGAATAAATCAGGGGTGAACAGCCCCGGAAAAACCGTCGCATCGGCAAAAGCGTTTCACATTGGAAAATCTTGACAGACGCGCAGGCGATGAGATAGGGTTCGCCCGGAGGCCACGCCGTTATGGGACTGATCAAGGGCAGTTTTACATTTATGCGTTTCGAAGTGGAAGGCCAGCTGCCGCAGGCATTTTCAAACTTTGTCATGAGCCGGATGAAAAGCAACGCTTTTCGCGAAGCTCGCAACACAACGGAAGAAAAACGCATGGGGTGGGTGTCGCTGACCGACATCCTTGATTCCGACTTTGAAAAAGCGGATTACGCGCTGGGCGATTATTTGATCTTTTCCATGCGCGTTGACCGCAAAGTCGTTCCCTCCAAACTGATGAAAATCAGGCTGTTGGAAGAGCAGAGGCGATACCTGGCCGAGAAAGGGCCGATTCGCATCGGCAAAGCGGCTTATGAAAGCATCAAGGAAAAAGTCAAACTCGACCTTTTCGCGAAAAACGATCCCGTGCCTTCTTTTTACGACGTCCTGTGGGCGGTCGGCCAAAAAAAAATCTATTTTTCATCGTTGTCCGAAAAAGTGGCCGATGATTTCGTTGATCTTTTCAAAAAAACATTTTCGCTGGGACTCAAGCGCATTTTACCCCACGAACACCCGTTGGCCTTGAAGAGCAAAGCGCAAAGCACGGTGCCGGCCGACGAACTTTCTTTGATCGGACGGGAATTTCTCACCTGGCTTTGGTTTAAATCCGAGGAAAGAAACGGAAGTATCGCCCTGTCCCAGACAGAAGATATCGAGCTGCACCTGCTTAAGCGCATCGCCCTTGAGGCCGGTGAAGGAGAGTACTCGGAAGGCGTGGTCTGTTCAGGGTTGCATGCCGAACTCCCCGAGGGGAAGGAAGCCATTCGCAGAGGGAAAAAAGTGAAGGAAACCTGGATCAAGCTTCGTCGCAATCAAAACGAATGGGACTTCAATTTCAAAGCGGATACCTTCTCTTTTCAATCTCTGAAGATGCCCAAAACAGACCGCCAGGAAGAGCCTGAAGACCCGGCAGGCGCTTTGCTGGAACGAATTTATGTGATCGAAAACGCCGTCAAGACAATGGATGCGCTTTTTGAGGCCTTCTTGAAAATTCGATTCACGAATGTCTGGCCCGAAAAGGAAAAACCGCAACTCGGCAGATGGCTGAAGCGAACGGACGATCAGCCGTCTTTGAATTCCCCGTTATGAAATCATTCCTGCTTTCGTTAAGACGCTGAATTTCGCCTTCTAGTCAAAATCTCTGTCCCAAAAACAGATAAAATGAGGAATGCCCTCTTTGGGCCTGACCATAGGCGAGATAAATCGGTCCCAGATACGTTTTGGTGCCCAGAAAAATGCTGCCGGCATACACCAAGGATTCGAAATTGACATCCGATCGCTTGTTCCAGACATTGCCGGCCTCTCCCGAAACCCCGAGGTATAACGGCATCTTGAGCGCGCCGAGCCCCGCGGCGGCAAGTTCACGATAGATCACGAGGCGCGCCAGGCCCGTATGGCGACCGTAGAGTTCATTGGTGGCATATCCGGAAAGATTGAGGAACCCACCCAAGGGGAAGGTGTCTTGAACGGCGGCATCGTCTTTATCCAGGGTCGTCTGAAAACTGACGCCCGGCATGAATGTAAATTTCCCGAATGTGAGCGCCGTAAGCCACCGAAATCCGAGCGACTGCACTTCGATATCCGACCCCAATGCTTTGATGTTGTACTGCCAAACCAACGAAGCATCCGTTCCTTTCAACGGGAAAATATAATTATCCAACGTGCTGTAGGCCAGCGAGGCAAAAACACTGGCCCGGTCGTAGGGATCCTCTCCTTCTGAAGGATCGCCGATCAACACTTTCACGACACCGTGCTCGCGCCTCAATCCCGCGCGGATTTCCCCCCAATTACCCAATTCTCTGCCGATATCCAGTTCACCGGAAACGGCATTGGTCCGGTACTGTTTGATGATATCTCCCTGGGAATTATATTCATTGATGTTCCGAACCAAATACTGGGCGTTCGCGGCGACAAAGTAACGCATTCCGTAATCGATCGGCTGATAATACTCCGTGAAAAAACGAGGGCTTTCCCCGATCCGAATTTCGTTGCGCCACTCGCCTCCGCGGCTGTTGATGGCCGTTTTCGTAAACTGCGCCGTAAGGGCATAGCTGCTGGTCCCCTTGAAATTGTCTTCCAAACCCAAACCAAAACGGAAATAATTCGGTCCCCAGGACTTTTCCAGCGGTTCGATGACGACGCCGGAAGATTTCTCCTTCTTTCTTAAAAAGAAGTCGACACGCTCAAACATATCGATGCCGTAAATTTGATCAATGGTCTTTTTCAAAGCGTGCATATCGAATTTGGAACCGCTCTTGACGTCGACGTGCGCTTCGATCAAATCAGTCGGCAGAGACGATTTATTGGCGATTTGAACCTCGTCGATCACCTCCGGCGGATGTTCTTTCTTGCGATGGGTTTGCAGGAAAACCAGGAAGGCTTTTTCGTCGGTGAGTCTGGCTAAGACATGGCGCATGGATTGCGCCTTTTTTCTACCCGCGACGATCGCTTCGCCGGCACGGGTAAACTCGGCGGTTGTAATGTCACCCAAATCCGGCTGTATGAGGATATCGTCGGCGGTCAGTGTGCCGATCTGATAAGCTGTGTTTTTTTGCACCATAATGGACGTCAACTGGGAGGTGATTTCGATGGAGGTCGTCAATTGGTCACGTTTGTTCAAGTTGGTGCTGATGTCCACGGCGATCACGACATCCGCGCCCATTTTTCGCGCCACATCCACGGGAAGATTGTTGGCGACGCCCCCATCCACCAGAATTTTACCGTCGATTTCCACGGGAGCGAACATCGCGGGGATGGACATGCTGGCGCGGATGGCCTTCACCAATTCCCCCTTCTCCAAAACCACGGCATGACCGGTTTCGATATCGGTCGCCACGGCGCGAAAAGGGATATTGAGACGATTGAAATCTTCGACGCCTTCGGTATGAATCAGCATGGATTTCAACATCAGATTGAGATTCTGCCCCTGCAGCAACCCCTTCGGAAGCGTAAACTTCCCGTCTTTGAAACCGAGGTCGAAGTTGATCAAGTAATCCGCCGCATCTTTTTTGCGGCGGAAGGAAAGCTCGCTGGGAGGAGGTTTGTCAATAAACGCCTCGTTCCATTCCATGCTGACAACGATCTTTTCCATTTCGGCGGGAGAAAGGCCTGAGGCGTAAAAAGCGCCGACGATCGCGCCCATGCTTGTTCCCACGACACAATCAATGGGAATTTTCATCTCTTCAACGACTTGGATAACACCGACATGGGCAAGCCCCCGAGCCCCCCCTCCGCTCAGAACAAGACCGATGCGCGGACGTTGGGAAGGGCCCGATTGGTCCGTGGCGGCATTCGCTGCGGCATCCGTCGCCGTCAAAATACACACCATGAACAAAACCGGCAGAAGATCCTTCTCAAGGCTAACAAAACCACGTGACATCATGAAACCATCAAAATCATCCTCGAATTTTGATCATGGCGTTTTGGCTTGGGGATAACCGCCCTGTGGCGTCAAGTTTCGGGCCTTGGGCTACCTTCTGTCCCCCCGATCACGGGTCGCCCCCCCGCGGTCTCTCGGCTCTTGGCGATCTTCAAAACGTTCCCGCGCGCGATCCTGCCTTTCGCCCTTGTCTTGCCGGGGTTCCATACGCGGGGACTCACGGGGGGCCCCGTCACGGTTTCCCCGGACATTCTCTTCGTCCCTTATCGACTTAGGATTCGTCGTCGACGTCTTGCCTCGGTGATCCTGGGCGTCGTCGATGTCACGGTCACGGATCACCGGGGATCGGCCTGTTTTCTGTTCAGAAACTTTTCCCGGCTCTCTCTCAATGAGGCGCGGTTTGCCGCCACCTTCTTCCCTTCCTCGGTCCCGACCGATAGGCGGTCTGTTCATCCCCTGTTCCGGGACCTTCATTTTATCGCGGTCCGTCACGCGAGGTTTTTCCGGCGTTTTTTCTTTATCCGCACCATAGCGGTCAACCGTCTCGGGCCGATTACCTGTTGTTTCATGCCCCTTCGGACCGTCCATCCCTTTGCTTTTTTCCGCTTCCGGCTGATTCCATCGCGGCCGTCTGTCGCGACCGATTCCCCCATCCGACGGTCGACCCTCGGGTGCCGGCCTGCGATCCGCGGGCCTTACCTCCTGCGGTCTCGATCTTACCGGGGGGACGAACCGGGGAATCTCCCCCGAGCGTTTCTCGCGAAGATACCGCCGCTCCGGATCGGGACGCCAGTGCACGCGCTCAGAC
>CAZPTW010000055.1:0-10988 GCA_964589235.1 uncultured Smithella sp.
GCCCTTTATCTCGAGAGCGTGAAGGACGGGCGAAAACTGATGCAATCGGTCCGGCGGACGAAAAAACCGGTGCTTGTGTACAAATCCGGGAAGAGCGAAGCAGGCAGCGCCGCCATTGTCTCGCACACGGCGGGCATGGCTCAAAACGACGCGGTTTTTGACGGCGCCTGCCGCCAGGCCGGATTGATCCGGCTCAAAACCCCGGAAGAACTGTGCGTGCTGCCGAAAATATTGACGGCCATGCCGCTCCTTGCCGGGCGTCGCATTGCTGTTTTCACCAATTCCGGCGGTGTCGGGACGATCGGGGCCGATATGCTGGCGGAAACCCCTTTGAGGATGGCCCCCTTTTCCGCCCAGACCAAAGCGAGACTGAAAAAACTGCCCGGCGTATTCAACGCGGAGAATCCCGTCGATATCGGTCCCGCGCCTCCGGAAATTTATTTGGAAATCTATAAGATCCTTCTTGAGGCGGAAGAAGTCGACGGGATCTTGAATATGGTCAATATCTGGCGCGACTATGTCGTCGATGTGATGGAAGCGCTCGCGACGCTTTGTCAAAAACACCGGAAACCCGCCGCCCTTTATACCTTCAGCGCGTTGGAACGGCTCCGGCGGGTGCAACTGGAAAAGAAGTTGCCGCTTTTCGGCATGGCGTCGGAGGCGGTGCGGGCTTTGGAAATCTCCTACGAGCATTATCGACATCTGCAAAAAAAGGAGGAAGAACTGTGGAAGAAATAATTGCAAACGCCGTTGCGCGTGGACAGAAAGTCCTGTCGGAATACGACTCCAAGCGGGTTCTCGCGGCGGCGGGGATTCCCGTCAATCGAGAAAAGCTGGCCAAAACCCGGCTGGAGGCCGTCCGTTTCGCCGACGATCTGGGGTATCCGGTGGTGCTCAAGGGCTGTTCCGATAAGGCGGCTCATAAAACGGAGATGGGGCTTGTGAAGCTCAAGCTCGAATCCGCCGAAAAGGTGGCTGACGCCTTCGATGAAATCGTCGGCAAAGGCGTCGCGCTCGACGGTGTGCTCGTCGGGCAGATGATTCAGGGGGCGCGGGAGTTCGTTTTAGGGCTTGTCCGCGACGCGCAGTTTGGGCCCTGCGTGATGTTCGGCGTGGGTGGGATTTTCACGGAAGCCGTTCAGGATGTGTCGTTTCGGGTCGCACCGATCACCCAACGAGACGCTGAGGAGATGTTAGATGAAATCCGTTTATCGAAACTCCTTTCCGCCTTTCGCGGCTATCCCGCCGTCGATCGAAAGGCTCTGGCTCGGGCGCTCGTTTCTTTGGGGGATTTGGGCTGCCGATTTGACGCGATCGCTGAAATCGACATCAATCCCGTCATCATCGCCGGAGATCAGCCGGTGGCGGTGGACGCTCTGGTGGTGCTGAATTCCCGGTGATTTAGAGGCTTGACAGGAAACGGGTATTTCTCGATACTGCCCGAAACCACCGAAAAAGGAGATGCCTCGAATATGACGGATATGGCTTTGTGTCAAAAATTGGCTCAAGCGGTCGGGGCCGGAAACTCGCCTGTGATTCCCAAAATCTTTGCGGCGTTGGTCAACGACGAGGAGGCCAACGTGTTGCTTTTAGCCGCACCGCCCGCCACGGTGGAAGAACTGGCGGAAAAGTCGGGTCTGACCGTGGCGGCTGTTTCCGCCATGATGGAGACGCTTTTTGCCCGCGGCTTGATTTTCAAGGCTTTTCGCGGGGGTGAGAGGAAATTCTATCGCGTGAAAACCATCCCTCAGATGCATGACTCCACCAGCCTGACCCCCGGAATTTCCCGACAGGTGCTGGATTTGTGGAAAGAGTACATGGAGCGGGAATGGCCGACCTACGGCGGCCAAATCATGGAGATGGTGCCGGGGCCGATCATGCGCGTGGTGCCGGTCCATGAAAGCATCGAGCCTCAGTCCAAAATATTGGCCTACGATGACGTGATCAAGATTGTTCAGGGCGCCCGAACGCTTTCGGTCACCAACTGCTCCTGCCGGGTGATTTCAGGCCGCTGCGATAAGCCCTTGGAGGTCTGCCTGCAGGTCGACCGCGCCGCGGAATACAACATCGAACGCAAGACGGGGCGAGCGCTCACCAAGACCGAGGCGATCGAGATTCTTAAGAAATGCCGGGAAGAGGGGCTTGTCCATGTGGTAGACAACCACCGGGTGGTGGGTCATGTGATTTGCAATTGCTGCCGTGATTGCTGTCTGAACTGGGCCGTCATGAAAGGGGCGAAAAAGTGGGTGGCGCCCAGCCGTTTTGAAGCCTATGTGGATCGGGAACTCTGCAGCGGATGTGAAGTCTGTGTCGATCGATGCTTTTTCGAGGCTCTCACCATGAAGAATGATCTGGCGGATGTCGACCCCGGCAAATGTTTGGGATGCGGGGTCTGCACGGTCGTTTGCCCGACGGAGGCCTTGAAACTCAAAGAAGTTCGTCCGGATGATTTTGTGCCCGTCTGACGGCTACGGTAACCGCGCAAAAACAACCCCCAAAGGGTCTCTCAAGACATGGACCGGCGGTCCTTTCTTTTCCTGGACGTTTCACGATTTCAGACCCGGGGTGACACGGTGCCGCGTCGAAAAAATCCGGCTCTTTCCCTTGTGGCGAAAGCAGAAAAAAACAGATTTCAAAAACGGGGTCGACCTCCGATGAAAGAGGGGATCCTCATTTTTTGAATTGGGCGATCTGGCGGGAAATGGCCGCGAGGTTGCCCGCCTCGTCCCAGACTTCGCCGTCGGCCTCCAGAAGGCCGCATGTGATGAAGCGGGTTTGCAAACGGCATTTGAGACGATCGGTTTGGGGCTGATTCCGGATGTTGACGGACAACTCGATGGTGGGAACCCAGGCGGTTGGGCCTTGCGACGCCATGACGGCAGGTGGCATGGCATCGATGATCAAAAAAAGGGAAAGCGTATCGACGGACCGGCCGTCGGTAAACCGCAGATATCCCTGAGTCAACGATTGATCCGCCAGTTTCCCCCTGGTCATCCATCCCGCGCAACTTGGATCGAGCCTTAGGTCGAGATTTTGAAACAGCGTATACCCGGGCCGAGACGGCACACGGAGGCAGTCCTTAGGCGGCGGGAGACAAGGCGCGCCCGCTTCATAGCGATGAACCCCGCATTCCGTGGTTTCTGCGGCAAAAGTGCCCAAGGCCCGAACTTTTTCTTGACCCTCCTGAATGAGACGCGCTTCAAAACGGGTGAATTGGCGGGAACGGGCTATTTCCGACACAAGGATTTGGGCCTCTCCGGGAACCAAGCGGGCGAGGTAATTGGCGGTGACAAGCGGCGTGTGTTTTTTGTCGCTTGCCTGAAGCATCGCGCGGGTTAACATGGCCATCACGTAACCGCCGTTGGGGTTGCCGTTGACTGACCAGTTGTCGGTCACTCTCCCCCGAAAAGAAGACGCGTCAAGCCGGGCCAGAGAGGTATCCTTGTCAAATAGGCTCATTGGCGACCTGTTCGGGGGTCGGCTCATGGGCTTTACGCCCGTAGACCCGTTCATACGCCCGACAGAAAGGGCAGAGATCCCCTTCGATCTTTTGAACAAACCAATAGGCGAAACCCTGCTGCCTCCTACGGGCGCGGTTGCAAACGGCACATGTCCGACAAAAAGCGGCCATCTTGAGGTCTTTGTCCGATCGATCTTCCTTTTTTTTCATGGGCAAACTTCCAGATTTGAATGGTCAACACGCGAAAGGTCTGTCAAAACTTCTCTCCAAAACGCCGTTTTCCGAAAGCCGCGCGTCCCAAAGAACTCGATTGATGAAAGGAATGACTTGGGCCAGATTTTCCGCGGTCAGGTGTTCCGGCTTGGCCAATTTGTTCAACAATGCGTCATCCAGGCGGCCTGTTTGTCCGAAATGCCGTCCCAGCATGGAAAAAAGCGTAAAATATTTTTCGGTGAGAAACGAAGGCTGAATCGCCAACCCCTCGCAGCCGCCCTTGAGGATCATGCCCAGCGGTTGAACACCCAAGCGCCGTGAAAACTTCTGGCAGTATCTGGCCAAAAATCGGAGATGGGCCGTTTCCGGAAATCCGCACTGGATCATGAAACCCAAAGCCGGAAGGTCCCGACGTCCCGCACATGGCGCCAAAGCCTCCATGAACGCTTTGACCGCCGCCGGCATGGCATCGATGTACAGGGGAAAGCCGAGCCATACATTTTCGGCGGCGCAGAATTTCTCGACCAGCGGTTCAAGGTTGTCTCGATAGTCGATCAGCCATTCCACGGTGATGGTGTTACCGGGTGTTTCCTTGACCCCCTGGAGAAAATGGTTCATCAGGATCGCTGTGTTGCTGTTCCTTCCCCGCGGGGAGGCGTTAATGAACGTCAATTGCATGGAGAATCTCCTCGATCGGCGTTTCGGTGAACATGACGAACCCCAAACGTGTCCAGACATTGATGGCCTGCCTTCGGAAAATATCCGTGAGGATGGCGATGTCTTCGTCATCCGTCGACGCTTCCTTTTCCAGCAAGTAGGAAATCAGGGGATATTTGTCGTAGCGTTTCTTGTGATGGACCTCTCCTTCGATGTTTTCCAGATGGGGATGAACCAGGCAGATGTTGCGGTCCATGGCGCTCTTTAACAGCGCGCTGGGGAATCCTGCGATCAGCGGGGAGGCTAAAATGACATAATCGGAGGCGATGTACCGTCTTGTGATATCGATGGCGTCGTCCTTGATGGTGCAGATGCCGGGTGTTTTCAGCCAGCAGTTGAAGCAGCCGAGGCAATAACGGATTTTTTTATCCCGAAGCGTGACGACCCCTGTATCATGCCCGACCGCGCGGAGACGGTCCTGTAGATGGTCAATGTAGAGATCCATGTTTCCATGGCTCGAAACCGGGTTTCCATTCAGTATCAAAATGTTCATGCCTTCCTCTCAGGGGGGGGATCCTCTTTGGGAATTTCCAGAAAGGGCGGTCGATTCGGCGCGATGCCGCCGCCCCCGCTGACAGCCGCCTGCGCCGGACGCATCGTTTGGGCGGAATCGACCAAAAGACAAATCAAGTGCGGTTGAAAGTCGGTTCGATCGAGGGGCGCCGACACCGTGAAGGCATATCGGTCCGGCTCCAGCCTCTTGAAATCGTCGTCGAAGACGGCCGGCGACGAGTGTACCGGAAATCCCATCGCGACGTGGCCCCCGATGCGTGAGGAGTCCTCTCGTCGGACCGCCACAACCAGAGCCCGCCGCATGGAAAGCCCCCAGACCTGGCATAGCGCAAGGGGGGGCCCTAGATCTGTGACGGGGATTTTCGTCTTGGCCGGGAGCGTCTTCTGCGTCATGAAATGTCCGATGGCGATCGGAAAGGTCCGCGGCCGGATGTAACGATTGGGCGTCTCGTTGATGATTCCCAGGTCCATTTTATCTCCTTGGATGCATCATGCCGGGTCTTTGAATTGGGGCGGACGCTTGGTCAATTGAGCCGTCACGGCCTCGAGCTGGTTGGGGCTTCCCATCAGCGTCGTCATCCATTCGGATTCCATCAGGAGCCCACGGGCGGAATCCCCGTGCCACGCGTCGTTGAGCAGCTTTTTGGCCGCGCGGATGGCATCTGGATTTTTGGAGGCGATGTCTTTCGCCAGCGTCATGGCGTCATCGTGAGGTTTCTCACAGACATGTGTTACAAGCCTCAAGCGCAACGCTTCATCGCCTTGAATGACCTTGTTCGTGAAAATCAATTCTTTGGCCACATCGATCGAAACGAGATCGCGGATCGTCTGGGTGACACTCATGTCCGGAATCAGTCCCCAGCGCATTTCCATCACGGATAACTTGGCGTCGGGGGCGCAAAACCGGATATCGGCCCCCATGGCGATCTGAAAGCCGCCTCCGTAAGCGACGCCGTGAATGGCGGCGATCACGGGGACAGGCAATTCTTTCCATCCATAGCCGACATACTGGTAGATGTTGGACGTCTTGCCCTGGTAACGCTCCATCAGATTGGGGAATCTTTTCTCTCCGGATTGCATGGCCGCGAAGTTTTCGATATCGAGTCCGGCGCAGAAACTTTTGCCTTCTCCGGAAATGACGACGACGCGCAATCCCGGTTCTTTCGCCAGTCGGTCAATGGCGGCCGCAATGGCGTCGATGAGGTCGAAATTCAGCGCGTTGAATTTATCAGGCCGGTTGAAGCGGACATCCGCAATGTGGTCGGCGATGTTGATTTTTACCAGATCGCTCATGTTGCCTCCTTTCTATAGCGCCTCCACCCGGCACGGCACATAGCGGTGAATCGGCGTGCCGAATGAGTCGCGGTTGGTGTTTTTTGTCAAGCGGTTGACATTGGCCCCGTGTTTGACGCCGTTGTACACGAGACCGAAGCCGTGCGGAATCACCACGTGCCCTCGGCGTGCCGTGTCCGTGATTTCCAGCTCAATTTCTTCCGTTCCCGCTTCCGTTGTCACTCTCACCCGCTGGCCGTCTTGCAAATTCAAAGCGGCGGCGTCGTCCGGGTGCATGGCCAACGTGCAGGCACGCTTCCCCTCGTTCCATGCGGGATCGCGCATGAGGGTGTTGGCGTTTTTATCGATGTGTTTGCCCGCCATCAGAATCAACGGGAACTCGGCCGGCAGCTTCAAAGCCGCTTCTTCCTGCGATGCTTCAATCGTCTCGAGTTCATCGAGCAGCTCGGGGATGAGCAAGTTGACTTTGCCGTCTTCGGTTTTGATCTGCGCGAAGTTGTTTTCCGGATCGATTTTGCCCACCCAAATGCCTTCGGGATGATCGAGAATCTGTTGAAAGAGTTCCTCTCCCAAACCCAAACCAGGTTGAAACCCCGCCCGGGCGGCGTTTTGATGCAGTGACTTCGGGGCCGTCTGCAGCATCCCCCACAGCGCGGCGAGGTGGACGGAGCCCATCGCCTTGCCGAGGGTTTTCCCCAGGATAAAAGGCATGGCCTTGAGGGCTTTCGGTTCCGCGGCGGCGAATTCCATCAGGGCTTTGGCGAAAGCCGGGCGGCTTTGGAAGGCGGCGTCGTAGAGGGTTTTCGGGATGGGTGGAATGAGGCCCAGTTTGTCGGCCAAAAGCAAATCGATTTCCCCTTGTTCCTTCGGTTCCCCCTCCGGTTCGATAATCGGTCGGCGCATCTGGAAGAAGATGCCGGGGTAGGTCACGGGGAAGAAGGTGCCGTCCCAGGATTCATAACCGGAACGCGACGGAAGCACGTAGTGGGAGACAGACGCCGTTTCCGTCATGGCGATTTCCGCCGTGACCAACAAGTCCAAGCGTTCAAAAGCTTTTTCATAGGCCGTGGTATCCGCGTAGGATCGCAGGGGATTGAGTCCCGTCACAAAAACAGCGCGCAGTCGCTGGGGATGGTCCGTGAGAATCTCTTCGGGCATGACATTGGGCGGATAGACACCACAAACGGGAAAGGCCTTCGTCGCCACCGTTCGCCAGGTTCGCGGATCTCTTTCGTCGGAGCTCGGGCCGATCGGCATCAGATGACCGGGGATGACGTTGCCGCCGGGCACGCCGATCCGCCCGCAGATCGCCATGAGAAGGACGATCAAATAGGAGTTGAGCGCGCTGTGGCGCCCCATATAAATGCCCAGATCGTAACGCAGCGATGATTTCCGTGTCGCGTAAAGCCTCGCGACGTCTCGGACTTGTTGAAAATCCAACTCGCAGACATCGATGGCGGCACGGGCGTCGAAATGTTCAAAGTACATTCGAACGGCATCAAAACCCGATGTATGCCGGGCGATGTACGCCTTGTTGTCCCACCCCTCTTTCAGAATGATGGCGATCATGGCTTTCAAAAGCAGGGCATCCGTGCCGGGTCGGATCGGCAGATGGATGTCGGCGAGTTTTGCCGTTTCCGACCGACGCGGATCAACGACAATGAGCATTTTCCCCGGATCTTTGGACAGACGCAATAGCTTCCGGGGGGCTTGCGGTATCTGGTGGCTTTGCATGCCGTTCCAGCCGATGACCAAAAGCAGATCGGTATTGTCGACATCCGGGCCGTCGTGAAGGTATTGTTTGCCGTAGCTGCGGCCGATCACCCAAAACGCACCGGCGAATTCCTGCGCCAGCGCGCTGTACTGGTACTGCGATCCCAACCCCCGCATCAACCGGACCCCGAAAGGCACTTCGAAATGGCAGCCTTGTCCGCCGCCTCCCATGTAAGCGAAGGCGCGCGGCCCGTGCTGACTGACGATGCTTTTGAGTTTCTCCGCGATTTCATCGATCGCCTGATCCCAGGAGATCCGCTCGAAATGGCTCCCGACTTTTTTGAGCGGATATTTCAGGCGGTCGGCGTTATGCTGATGATAGGCGACGTTCATGCCTTTGCGGCAGATATAGCCTTCGCTTTTTTGATTGGATTTATCCGGTTTCACTTTGACGATGCGGTTTTGATCCACCTCGATTTCGAGGCCGCAGTTTTGCGCGCACAGCACGCAGCCGGTTTTAAAGATCGTTCCCATGATGTCTTGCCTTTCTCCGGCGCCGCGCCGGGATGAAAGCGCGTCTTACGAGTGTGGAAAAGAAAGACGCAGGGTGTGCAGAAGATGCTTTAACTCCTTCTTTTGTTCCTCTGTGAAGCTTCGCAGAAACTCCGTGTTGGCGTCGGCCAGCGCGCGCGCAGTGTCGCGCCCCTTTGCCTTGCCTTTCGGTGTGAGGTAGATCAAGATGGAACGGCGATCTTCGGGATTCGCTTTGCGTTCGAGAAACCCCGCGGACTCCAAACGATCCAAAATGCCCGTGAGCGTGGCGCTGTCGAGTTCCGTCCGTTTGCTGAGCTCGCTGGAGGTGATTTGATCTTCCTCGGTGAGAAATCCCAACACCATGGCCTGCACGGAAGTGAGGTTCAATGCCGAAACTTTTTGGGTGAGATACCGGCTGGAGAGCTGATAGGCCTTGGCGAACTGAAAAAAAATGCAATCTTTTTCCTGCATGACGCGATCACTCAATGTTTGTATACAAATTACTTGCATACAAACATAATGGATAAAAAGAATTCTGTCAACGCAAAAATCAACGGATCCATGAGAGACGGAAGCACACAAACATTGACACCCGCGATCGCTTTCCATATACTCTCGGCAAAAAAAAGGATTCACGATGACGAAGCACAACGCCTACACGATCGCCTTGATCCAACTGGCCCTCGATGGCACTGGAAATGAAAATTTGGAGAAATGTCGGCATTGGGTGAGAAAAGCCGCCGCCGAGAAAGCCAATGTGATCTGCTTGCCGGAACTTTGTGGATCGTCTTATTTTTGTCAAAGCGAGAATCCCCATCATTTCGATTTGGCCGAACCTGTGGACGGTCCCTCTTTTCAGACTTTCGGCCCGCTGGCGCGTGAACTTGGCGTCGTCATCATTGTCCCTTTTTTCGAGCGACGCGCGGCGGGTCTCTATCACAACAGCGCCTGCGTCATCGACGCCGACGGCACGAAGGCTGGTTTTTACCGCAAAACGCACATTCCTGACGACCCTTGTTACTATGAAAAATTTTACTTCACGCCCGGCGATGCGGGGTTTTGCGCCTGTGGCACGGCGTTTGGAAAAATCGGCGTCTTGATTTGCTGGGACCAGTGGTTCCCCGAAGCCGCAAGAATCACGGCGCTCAAAGGGGCGGAAGTGCTTTTTTACCCCACGGCCATTGGGTGGCATCCCCATGAAAAAGCCGCCTGTGGCGAGCGGCAGCATGACGCTTGGGAGACCGTACAGCGAGGTCATGCCATCGCCAACGGGCTTTACGTCGCTGCCGCCAACCGGGTGGGGCTGGAACGTCCTTTCCAAGATGCGCCGGGTCTGGAATTTTGGGGATCTTCTTTCATTGCCGGCCCCCAGGGAGAGATTCTCGCCAGAGCGTCCCGCGACCGTGAGGAAATGATTCTCGCGGAGGTCGATACGGCGCATCTGGAAGATGTGAGGCGAAACTGGCCGTTCTTCCGTGACCGGCGGATTGACGCCTATGGTGACATTCTCAAAAGATCGATTGATGAAGGAGAAAAATCTTGAACCCGAAAAACCGCAGGCTGCCTGCTGAATGGGAAGCTCACGAAGCGACGCTTTTGTCCTTTCCTGATGACGGCCGCGATTGGCCGGGGAAATATGGTGCAATCGTTTGGGCTTTCGTGGAAATGATTAAAAAAGTCGCCGCTCGTGAACCGGTCCTCCTGGTCGTGAAATCGGCCCACAAGCAGCTCAAGGTGGCTCAAATGCTCAGCCGGGCGCATGTGTGTACGGAAAATGTCCGCTTCCTTCTCAAGGACACCAACCGCAGTTGGATGCGCGATTCCGGGCCGATCATCGTCAAGTGCGGCGACGGTTCGCGCGAAGCGCTGCAATTTCGATTCAACGGCTGGGCGAAGTACGGCAACCACAAGAAGGATCAGGAAATTCCCGCGGCGGTTGCGGACTCTCTGGGGTTGCCGCTTATCAAAGTGACCTATCAGGACAAACCGGTTGTCCTTGAAGGGGGGGCCATTGACGGCAACGGGTGCGGCACGCTCATTACGACGGAAGAGTGTCTGCTTCATGACCGCATCCAGGTGCGCAATCCCGGCTTCGGCAAAAAGGATTATGAAAACATTTTCCGGGACTATCTTGGAGTGACCAACGTCATCTGGCTGGGTGAAGGCATTGAAGGGGACGATACCCATGGTCACGTCGACGATATCTGCCGGTTTGTCAGTCGAGGTACGGTTGTGGCTTGTCGGGAGTCCGATCCCTGCGACAAAAATTACAAATCTCTCGAAGAAAATTTGGAGAGGTTGAAAGGGGCTCGTCTGGAAAACGGGGAGACGCTCCATATCGTCACGGTACCCATGCCCAAACGGTTGGACTTCGAAGATTTGCGTCTTCCGGCAAGCTACGTCAACTTCATGCTGGTGTCCGGCGCCGTTTTGGTGCCGACCTTCAACGATTCCAATGACTATAAGGCTTTGGGGATCTTTACCGATTTGTTTCCGGATCGCGAGGTCATCGGGATCAGTGCCATCGACCTCATTTGGGGTCTCG
>CAZPTW010000056.1:0-10930 GCA_964589235.1 uncultured Smithella sp.
CTTTGATAAAAAGATTACTTTTGATATTATAGGCAACGGCAGCGGCGCAGTTTCAGGTATTGACATTTCACGCATAATAAGCGAAAATATAAAGTTAGTTGACGAAACAGTGGAGAAAATAAGGGCTTCTGAAATACCATCACCAGTAATATCTTTAGTTTTTGTTGTTTCTCGTGGAATTTTCGCCAAAATATCCCCCGCGCGTACCTCATCGCCTTCAGAAACGACGATATTGACCCCAACGGACAAAAGGTAGCGAGCGACAGCGCTTGTTCCAGGAATTTTCGCGGTTTTGCCTTTGCTGTCTTTGATGGAAACCCGAGGTCTTAGGTCGCCGCCTTTAAATTCGGTGACCACTTTACGGGATAAGCCGGTCACTTCATCGACTTCTTCTTTCATCGTCTTACCTTCGATGATATCACCGTACTTAATCACCCCGTCAACTTCGGCAAGAATTGGGATGGAAAAAGGATCCCACTCGGCAATAAGCTGTCCACGTTTCACACTGCTTTGATCGTTGACTTTCAAATGGGCGCCATAGGGCACCGTGTATTTGCCGCGGCTTCGGTTCTGCTCATCCAAGACATGGACTTCCCCATGACGGTTCATTACAACCAGGTCATTCTCCCGTGTTTTTACTGTGTTGAGATTGACGAATTTCACCACTCCGTCATGTCGGGCTTCAAGCGTGGAGTGTTCGTCAAACTTAGCGGTACCGCCAATGTGGAACGTTCTCATGGTCAGCTGCGTTCCCGGTTCACCGATCGATTGGGCGGCAACAATCCCGACAGCTTCACCGATATTCACAATGTGTCCATGGGCCAAATCACGACCGTAACACATGGCGCAAACGCCATGCTTGGCGCGGCAGGTCAGAACCGACCGGATATTCACACGCTCAATACCTGCGCGATCGATCTTTTCCGCCAAATTCTCATCGATGGCTTCGTTTGCCTTGACAATCACTTCGTCGGTAAATGGATCTTTAATGTCATGCAAGGCGACACGCCCCAAGACGCGCTCACCAGCGGTTTCAATGATTTCACCACCTTCCATCAAGGCGGACACGTAAATACCGTCAACCGTCTCGCAGTCTTGCTCGGTGATGATACAGTCTTGAGCCACATCCACCAACCGGCGCGTCAAATATCCGGAGTTGGCGGTTTTCAGTGCCGTATCCGCCAATCCTTTGCGGGCACCATGCGTCGAGATAAAATATTGGAGCACCGTCAGGCCTTCCCGGAAATTCGCCGTGATGGGCGTTTCAATAATTTCCCCGGATGGCTTTGCCATCAAACCGCGCATGCCGGCCAATTGTCTCAACTGAACCGCCGAACCGCGGGCTCCCGAGTCCGCCATCATATAAATCGGGTTAAAACTTTCAATACGCCGTTTCTTGCCATCCGAACTTACTGCTTCTTCCGTGCTGATACCGGTTAACATTTCCGAGGCGATCTTTTCAGTCGCCTGCGCCCAGATATCGATCACCTTATTGTAGCGTTCACCGTCTGTAATCAAGCCGTCCATGTACTGTTTTTGAATTTTCAAAACGTCCTTGTCGGCCTGCGCAACGATGTTCTTCTTATTTTCAGGAATAATCATATTACCCACGGCAAACGATAATCCGGAAATCGTCGCGTATTTAAACCCAAGATCCTTGAGACGATCGGCCAGCAATACCGTCGTTTTGTCTCCACAGAGGCGATAACAGTGATCGATGAGGTTTGCCAATTCTTTTTTATTCATCAGCTTGTTGATGATATCAAAGTTGATTTCTTTCGGTGTAATTTCGTAAAGAATGATCCGGCCCGCCGTCGTCTCCTTTAATTCGCCATCAATGCGGACTTTGATTCTTGCGTGTAAATCAATGGCACCAGCGTCAATGGCGCAACGGACTTCTTCAGGACCGGAAAAGACCATCCCCTCGCCTTTGACGTCTTTTTTGGCGCGGGTAAGATAATAAATCCCCAAGACAATGTCCTGACTGGGGATGATAATCGGCTTGCCATTGGCCGGAGACAAAATATTGTTGGTCGACATCATCAAAACGCGTGCTTCCGTCTGCGCTTCTATAGACAAAGGAACATGCACGGCCATTTGGTCGCCGTCGAAGTCCGCGTTGAACGCCGTGCAAACAAGCGGGTGTAAACGGATGGCTTTCCCTTCGATCAAAACCGGTTCGAAAGCCTGCATGCCCAACCTGTGCAGCGTTGGGGCTCGGTTGAGAATCACCGGATACTCGCGCACCACTTCATCCAAGGCATCCCATACTTCAGAGGTCTCTCTTTCAACCATCTTCTTTGCGCTTTTGACGGTTGTGACATATCCCTTTTCGAGCAATCGGTTGTAAACAAAAGGTTTGAAAAGTTCTAGCGCCATCTTCTTGGGCAAACCGCATTGATGCAGCCTCAAATCCGGCCCGACCGTAATCACAGACCGGCCGGAATAGTCAACGCGCTTCCCCAAAAGATTCTGGCGGAAACGCCCCTGCTTGCCTTTAAGCATATCGGACAACGAGCGCAACGGTCGTTTGTTCGTCCCCGTAATCGCTCGCCCGCGGCGGCCGTTGTCAAACAACACGTCAACGGCTTCCTGCAGCATACGTTTCTCATTCCGGATGATGATCTCAGGCGCATTGAGTTCCTGAAGTCTTTTCAGGCGATTATTGCGATTAATGACCCTTCGGTAAAGATCGTTCAGATCGGAGGTGGCAAAACGCCCGCCGTCAAGCGGCACCAAAGGACGCAAATCCGGAGGAATGACCGGCAAAACCGTCAAGATCATCCACTCCGGCTTGTTGCCTGATTTACGCAACGCTTCAACGACTTTCAATCTCTTGACGATTTTCTTTTTCTTGGTATCGGACAACGACGTAACGACTTCCGCACGCAATTCCTCGTAGAGTTTCTCAAGATCGATTTCTTCAAGCAGCTGGCGAACAGCTTCCGCGCCGATTCCGGCAACGAATCCATTTTCGCCGTATTGCTCCTTGGCGTCGATGTATTCTTCATCTGTAAGAAGCTCTTTCTTCTTCAGCGGTGTCTCTTTCGGATCCAGGACAATCCATGATTCGAAATAAAGCACTTTTTCCAGTTCTTTGAGCGTCAGATCCAGCACATTGCCGATGCGGCTGGGCAAGCTTTTTAAGAACCAGATATGAGCCACCGGCGTCGCAAGCGTGATATGTCCCATTCTTTCACGCCGCACTTTGGATTGGATGACCTCAACGCCGCACTTTTCGCAGACAACACCGCGATGCTTCATCCGCTTATAGCGCCCGCAAAGACATTCGTAATCCTTGACGGGACCGAATATCTTGGCACAGAACAGACCATCTCGCTCTGGTTTAAAGGTCCGATAATTGATCGTCTCAGGTTTTTTGACTTCGCCGTTGGACCAAGACAAGATCTTTTCCGGCGAGGCGATCGAAATCCTCATCGCATTAAATCTGATCGGATTTTTTGGTTTTTCAAAATAACTGAAAACGTCTTCCACAGATGATTCTCCTACTTTCTTCAAAAGAGTTGTGAAAGGGAGGAAGCTTATTCTTCCTCAACCAGTTCCACGTCTAATCCGAGACTCTGAAGCTCCTTGACCAAAACATTGAAGGATTCAGGCAGACCCGGCTCAAATGTATGTTCCCCTTTGACGATGGATTCATAAATCCTCGTTCGCCCCGCAACGTCATCTGATTTGACGGTCAAAAACTCCTGCAGCGTATAAGAGGCGCCGTAGGCTTCCATCGCCCAAACTTCCATCTCACCCAACCGCTGACCACCGAATTGCGCTTTTCCGCCCAACGGCTGCTGGGTTACCAGTGAGTAAGGTCCGATCGAACGGGCATGGATTTTGTTGTCGACAAGATGATGCAATTTGAGCATGTAGATGATGCCGACCGTCACCTCTTGATCAAAAGGCTCACCCGTACGCCCGTCAAACAATACAGATTGACCGGTTTCCGGAAGGCCCGCTGTATCCAGCAACTTGCGAATCTGGGATTCGGGGCAACCATCAAAGACGGGACTGGCCACCAGCATACCTTTTTTCAGCCGCCCGACAAAGCGCCTAATATCTTCGGCCGATGCATTTTCCAAAAATTCGTCGAATTCGGGGGAGGAATAGGTTTTTTTCAACTCGCTCTTGATGGCATTGAGAATGCTGTTCTTTTCCAGCAATTCATTGAGCCCCTCACCGATCGATTTTGCGGCCCACCCGAGATGGGTTTCGAGAATCTGGCCAACGTTCATACGGGACGGCACACCCAGCGGATTCAAGATGATGTCAACGGTGGTTCCATCGGCAAAATACGGCATGTCTTCCTCGGGCAGAATTCTGGACAAAACCCCTTTGTTCCCGTGACGCCCGGCCATCTTATCACCCACAGAAAGTTTTCTTTTGATAGCGATATAAACTTTCACCATCTTGATGACACCAGGCGGCAGTTCGTCGCTTGCCTGAACTTTCTCCAGCTTTTCTTCGAAATGCGCCTTGACGAAGTCGATCTTCCTTTCCATGGTGGAAATCAGATTGTTCAACTTTTCTTCCGAACCGTCATTTTCGGCGATCGTAATTTCCTTCCAGGACGTGAAAGGAATGTCCTGCCAGATTTCTTTGGTAATCTTATCCCCCTTCTTTAAAAGCGTGCGTTTCTTGGCATCGACAATTTTGCCGGCCGACGTCTTGCCGATCACCAACTTGGCAATGTCTTTCTTAATGGATTCGGCCAGAATGCGGATCTCGTCATCACGATCTTTGGTTAATTTTTCAATGGCATCTGCTTCGATGGCCTGGGATCGCAAATCTTTATCAGCGCCTTTGCGCGTGAAAATCTTCGCGTCGATTACGGTCCCTTCCACCCCCGGAGGAACCCGCAGGGAGGTGTCGCGGACGTCACTTGCCTTTTCACCAAAAATGGCGCGAAGCAGTTTTTCTTCGGCGGAAAGCTGCGTTTCGCCTTTGGGAGTGATTTTACCCACGAGAATGTCCCCCGGTTTCACAGACACACCAATGCGGATGATCCCGCTTTCATCGAGATTACGTAACGCTTCTTCCCCGACATTGGGAATGTCTCGGGTGATCTCTTCTTTGCCCAGCTTGGTGTCGCGGGCCATCGTTTCAAATTCCTCGATATGAATCGACGTATAAATGTCTTCTTTGACAATTCTTTCACTGACGAGAATCGAATCTTCGTAGTTGTAGCCCCCCCACGACATAAAGGCGACCATGACATTTCGTCCTAACGCCAGCTCGCCATTGTCCGTCGCGGGACCATCAGCCAAAATGTCCCTTTTTTGAACATGGTCGCCGACGTCGATGATGGGCTTTTGGTTGAAACACGTGTCCTGATTGGAACGTTGATATTTGGATAAGGTATAAATATCGACGCCTGTATCGATGCCGTCTTCTTCCGGTTTATCGGCGCGGATGACGATGCGGGAGGCGTCGACGCTTTCGACCACCCCTGATCGTTTGGCCACGACAACGGCGCCGGAATCACGGGCCACCACCGCTTCCATTCCAGTTCCGACCACCGGTACCTCTGGACACATCAACGGCACCGCCTGGCGCTGCATGTTGGATCCCATAAGCGCGCGGTTGGCGTCGTCATGCTCGAGAAAGGGGATCAAAGCCGCAGCCACCGAAACGAGCTGATTGGGGGACACATCCATCATTTTAACATCTTCCGGAACAACCGTCAGGAAGTCCCCCCCCTTGCGAGCGGAAATCAGTTCCTCTTCAAATTTGCCTTTTTTATCGAGCGGCCGGTCCGCCGGAGCGATGATCTGGTTTTCCTCTTCGATCGCCGTCATGAACTTTACGTCATCGAGCACCTTGCCGTTTTCCACTTGGCGGTACGGCGTTTCAATAAAACCGAATTCATTGACGCGGGCATAGGTGGAAAGCGATACAATCAAACCGATATTCGGACCTTCCGGCGTTTCGACGGGACAGATGCGTCCATAGTGTGTCGGATGAACGTCTCGGACTTCAAATCCGGCACGTTCTCGGGTCAGACCTCCCGGCCCCAGAGCGGAAAGACGGCGTTTGTGGGTGATTTCAGATAACGGATTGGTCTGATCCATAAACTGTGAAAGCTGGCTCGATCCGAAAAATTCGTTGACCACCGCCGATACGGGCTTGGCATTGATGAGATCGTGCGGCATCATGGTCTCGATGTCCTGTAGACTCATCTTCTCCTTGATCGCCCGTTCCATCCGCACCAAACCGATACGATATTGATTCTCGATGAGTTCGCCCACGGAGCGAACACGGCGGTTTCCCAAATGATCGATATCATCGACGCTGCATTCCCCCACACCGTTTTTCAGATCGATGAGGTATTTCACGGACGCGAGAATATCTTCGTTGCGTAACACGGTTAAGTCGGTTGAAACGTTGAGGCGCAATTTGTAATTCATTTTAGCCCGTCCGACATCGGATAGGTCATAGGTCTCCGGCTCAAAAAAGAGGCTGTTGAAAAATTTTGCGGCCGTCTCCGGCGTGGGCGGGTTGCTGGGACGCAATCGCCGGCAAATTTCCATGATCGCATCTTCAGCCGAGTCAATCCGATCCATAAGCAATGTATCTCGGATGGAGGCGTTATCGATATCCTCGTCAATGTGGATGAATTTCAACTCTTTGACGCCTTTTTCCTTGGCGATCTCTAGTCCATTCAACGGCAATTCTTCATTACAGCGGAAAAGAATCTCCCCGGTCTCGGGATCGAGAACATCCGAGGAGAGAACCTTGCCGGACAAATCCGCTTCCTTGATGGAAACACGTTTGACACCGGCATCGATCACTCTTTTCAAAAGCTGTTTGGTGATCTTTCGCCCTTTCTTGATAATCACCTCATCGCTTTTGGGATCCCGGATGTCCTCCGGAGCCTTTTGGCCTGCAAGAGATTCGTCGACGTTAAAATAGATTTTTTCTCCCTCGAGCGTGATTTTCTCAATGTTATAAAAATAATTTAATATAAACTCCGTCGAATTGCCCATGGCTTTGAGTAAAATCGTCACGGGCATCTTCCGGCGCCGATCGATTCGGACATAGAGAAGATCTTTGGAATCGAACTCCAGGTCCAACCACGACCCGCGGATAGGAATCACGCGTGCCGAATAGATCAGCTTCCCAGAAGCGACGGTTTTCCCCTTGTCATGGTCAAAAAAGATACCGGGCGACCGATGAAGCTGACTGACGATCACGCGCTCCGACCCATTGACGATAAAGGTCCCATTTTCCGTCATGAGCGGAATTTCACCAAAGTAGATCTCCTGTTCTTTGATGTCGCGAATCGGTTTGGTCTCTGTCGCTTCACGATTGATTCTGCCGTCGGCAAGCCGGTCGGTTTCAAACACGACCAATCTCACCACGATTTTCAAAGGAGCGGCATACGTCATCCCTTTCTGAATGCACTCCTTCACATCATACCGGACATCGCCGATTTTGTAACTGACGAACTCCAAGGAACACTTTCCGCTGAAATCCGAAATCGGGAAAACGCTTTTAAAGGCGCCCTGCAAACCGACATTGCGTCGCTTTGCCAGCGGAACGTCGGCCTGCAGGAATTTTTCATAGGATCGTGTCTGGATTTCAATCAGATTGGGAATATCCAGTATTTGTTTTACACGGCCAAAATTTTTTCTAAAGTCACTCATAGTATCCTTAAATAATGAAATACGAATGAAAGATGAGATTATTTAATCTCAACGGTTCCGCCTACTTCTTCAATCTTCTTCTTGATATCGGCCGCTTCGTCCTTAGAAACACCCTCTTTAATAGGCTTGGGAACGCCTTCTACAAGATCTTTGGCCTCTTTGAGCCCCAAGCCCGTAATAGCGCGAACCACTTTGATGACCTGGATTTTCTCAGCACCGAAACCGGTCAGAATCGCGTTGAATTCCGTTTTTTCTTCCGCAGCGGGAGCAGCCCCTGCTGCGGCACCGGGTGCGGCCACAGCCGCCATCATCGGAGCGGCGGCGGATACGCCAAATTTTTCTTCAAGTTCTTTCACAAGGGCGGAGAGTTCCAAAACGGTCATGTTTTCAATGAACTTTACGACATCGTCTTTTGTTATTTCAGCCATTTTTCTTTCCTCATTTAGTATATTTTTTTAGTTTAATTGTTTTTTTTCTCGGCGTAAGCGTTGAGCACTCTGACAAATCCGGCAGGAACCCCATTGAGCACTCTGACGAAGGATGTCGGCACCGCCGCCATCACAGAGACCAGCTTACCCAACAACACTTCCCGGCTCGGCAGTTCAGCCAGGGCGTCAATGTCCATTTTCGACAACAATTTGCCATCTAGGACACCGGCCTTGATTTCCAATTCCGGATTCTTTTTGGCGAACTCAACCAACGCTTTGGTGGGAGCGACCGGGTCTTTATAGCTCAAAATCATGGCCACAGGATATTTGAAGTAATCCGCCAATACTTTGAAATCAGTATCTTTGGATGCAATACCCATCAGCGTGTTCTTGACCACTTTCATCTCTGCGTCATTTTTCCGCAAAGCATTCCTCAACGCTTCCATTTTTTCAACATTCATTGCGTTGAAATTGGTCAGAACACCCAGTTTGGCCTGTTTGAGCTTATCCTGAAGTTCGGATATAATTTGTGCCTTTGTTGTTCGATCCAATCCATCAGCCTCCTTTCAAAGAATTTTTGTTTGAGGCCGGAGAGTCAAGCCATATACTTGAGTTGAAAAACGGGTTATCCGCCCAAACACCGATCCCCGTTTCCAGAAAAATGATACCCTCAGAAAACAAAGTAACATTCAACGAGTCTCGGCAGGCCCTTTTCCGTTTAAACTTTCGTACCTGCTGTCTACGACCTAAACCAAATTGTTCGATGTCCCCTGCGGATTTAACATTTAAAAATCAGCAGGATTATTTCTATCAAGCGCTCTTGATATCCATCGGATCGATTTTGACCCCCGGCCCCATGGTGCTCGAAAGAGCAATGCTCTTAATGTAAGTTCCCTTACTGGAGGCGGGTTTCAACTTGATGATGGTCTCCAAAAGCGCCATGACGTTTTCTTGCAGCTTTTCAGGGCCGAATGACACCTTGCCCACCGGAGAATGAACGATGCCTGCTTTCTCCACTCGGAATTCAACCTTACCGGCTTTGAGCTCCTTGACGGCGTTGGCGATATCAAACGTAACCGTTCCAACCTTAGGATTGGGCATCAAACCGCGCGGTCCCAAAATCTTCGCTATTTTACCGACGGATCCCATCATGTCCGGCGTGGCGATCACCCGGTCAAATTCCATCCAACCGCCTTTGATTTTTTCGATGATTTCGTCATTGCCCACCAAGTCCGCACCGGCATCAAGGGCTTCCTTTTCTTTATCTCCTTTGGCAAAAACCAGGACGCGCACCGTTTTCCCCAAACCATTGGGCAGAACCACACTGCCCCGAACCATCTGATCGGCATGAGCGGGATTAACGCCCAAACGGACGGCGGCATCGACTGTCTCGTCAAATTTAGCCCCAGCCATAGATACAACCATTTCCGTAGCCTCTTTGAGCGTATAGCGCCTCGTCGGCTCGACTTTTGCTTTTGCTGCTAAAATGCGTTTGCCTCGTCTTGACATGATAAACCTCGTCCTTTAACCTGCGATTTCAATTCCCATTGACCTTGCCGTGCCGGCGATTATTTTGATTGCCCCTTCAAGGTTCACGGCGTTTAAGTCATTGAATTTCAACTGAGCGATCTCTTGAACCTGTTTGGCGGTAACCGTCCCGACTTTCTCTCTTTTGGGATCAGATGCCCCTTTGGCAATTTTAGCCGCCTGCTTGAGCAACACGGAAGCGGGGGGAGTCTTGGTCACGAATGTAAAAGACCGATCGGCGTAAACCGTGATGACAACTGGAACGATCATTCCCTCCTGACTTTGCGTCATCGCATTGTACGCTTTGCAAAACTCCATAATATTTACGCCATGCTGTCCCAGCGCCGGTCCTATCGGCGGCGACGGCGTGGCCTTCCCCGCTTTAATCTGCAATTTAATATTTGCGATAACTTTTTTTGCCATAAGACTCACCTGATCTAAAAAATTTTTTAGGCTTTTAAGAAATTTCCACCGCCTAAACCTAGAAACAATTTTCTATTGTCCCTGGGTGACCTGAATAAAGTCCAGTTCCACCGGTGTTGGGCGGCCGAAAATACTGACGATTACCCGGAGCTTGCTTTTTTCAGGGCGGACTTCATCGATCACCCCGTCGAAATTCGTGAAGGGACCGTCGATAATTTTCACATGATCGCCCACATCAAACTTAAACTTCGGCTTTGGTTTGAGTGTGCCTTCATCAATTCTGACCTTTAAATTCTCTACATCTTTATCCGGAATCGGCGACGGTTTGTCCTTGCTGCCGATAAAACCGGTCACCTTAGGTGTATTTTTGACAATATGCCAAGTTTCATCATTCATCTCCATTCGGACCAAGATATAGCCGGGGAAAAATTTACGTTTCGATGTTTTCTTTTCCCCGGAAATCAATTCCACAACGTCTTCTTCCGGAATGAGAATATCCGAAAAGAAAGCCTGCGCGCCAGCCAGTTCAATTCGCTCCTGGAGGCTGATTTTGACCTTATTTTCGTATCCCGAATAGGTATGAACAACGTACCACTTCAATGCCATGACGTTAACCTAAAATGAGTTTGACGACCTTCGCTAACACAAAGTCAATAATTCCAAGATAAATAGACATGATAAGCACAATCACCATCACCACAGCCGTCGAAGCCAGTGTCTGCTGTTTGGTCGGCCACGTCACTTTTTTCAGTTCTGCTTTCGCATCAGACAGAAACTGCAGCGCTTGCTTGGCATACAATTTGACTTTATCCATAATCATCAACCCTTGCTAACGGGAAAAATTGGCAGGCCAGGAGGGACTCGAACCCCCAGCATCCGGATTTGGAGTCCGGC
>CAZPTW010000057.1:0-10861 GCA_964589235.1 uncultured Smithella sp.
GTCGGCCGACGATGTTAGCAAGGCGCTTCAATGCCTTCCTCAGGATAAAATTCTAGGATTTGTCTTGAATCGATGTGAATCAATGTCCCACGCCGATTCTTGACCCGTTTAAAATCATTGAATATCTGTAAAAAAGCGCCTCACCGCTCAATGAGGCGCTTTTTTATGAGGTGGTTCATTGGACGATCTTCAGCGAGAGTTCCATGAGCTGTTCAATACTGACCGTGGATGGACAATCCGACATGAGGTCGGATGCTTTCTGTGTTTTGGGGAATGCGATAACGTCTCGAATCGAATCGGCTTTGGTCATGATCATGGTCAGACGATCCAAGCCAAATGCGAGCCCTCCGTGGGGTGGCGCGCCGAATTCAAGGGCATCGAGCAAGAAACCGAACTTGCCGCGGGCGTCTTCATCTGAAAGTCCCAGAGCACTGAAGACCTGAGCTTGAACATCCTTACGGTGAATGCGGATGCTGCCTCCACCGATTTCAGAGCCGTTGAGCACAAGGTCGTATGCTCTGGCTCGAACTCTACCCGGATCGGTAGACAGCAAAGGCAAGTCTTCGAGAAAAGGGGAAGTAAATGGGTGGTGCGTGGACATATAACGCTTTTCTGTTTCGGAGTACTCCATCAATGGAAATTCCGTAATCCACGTAAACGCCAAGGTATCTGGGTCGATCAAATTGAGTTTTTTGGCCAGATGGAGTCTCAAATTGCCTAAAGCGTCATGAACCACTTTGGGGGTATCGGCCACAAAGAAAATAATGTCTCCCTCTTTGGCGTTCATGGCCTGAGCGATGGACGTCACTTCCTCCGCTTTGAGAAATTTGAAAATCGGTGACGTCCAGTCCGTGGCATTGACTTTGGCCCAGGACAAACCTTTGGCGCCGTAAATGGCCACGAAATCTTTCAGACCGTCCAGATCTTTTCGTGAAAGCGACGAGGCCTGTTCGGCCTTGATGGCTTTAATAACGCCGCCTGATGCCGCAACGTCGTTGAATAGTTTGAATCCCGCGTCTTTCACGATAGAGGTCAGATCGACGATTTCCATTCCAAAACGAATGTCCGGATTGTCTTTGCCGTAACGTGCGATGGCGTCGGCATATTTCAAACGCGGAAAAGGCAGCGTCAGGTCTCGGTCCAGGCAGGCTTTGAAGATCGCCTTCATCAACCCTTCCATCATATTCATGATGTCTTCTTCAGAAATGAAAGACATCTCAACATCGATTTGCGTGAATTCCGGTTGACGGTCGGCGCGCAGGTCTTCATCCCGAAAGCATTTTGCAATTTGGAAATAACGGTCGAACCCGGAGATCATCAAGAGCTGTTTGAATATCTGCGGCGATTGAGGCAGGGCGTAGAAGGTGCCTTTGTTGACGCGGCTGGGCACCAGGTAGTCTCGCGCCCCTTCTGGCGTACTTTTGGTCAAAATAGGGGTTTCCACTTCGATAAAACCGTTATCGTTAAAGAATTGGCGGGTTGCGATAGCCAGTTTGCTTCTCAAAAAGAGATTTTTTTGAATAGCCGGCCGGCGTAAGTCCAGGTAGCGGTACTTGAGCCGCACGTTTTCAGAGATGTCTTCCTCGTCAAATGAAAAAGGCGGCGTTTTGGACGTGTTCAATATTTCCAGATCGGACACGATCACCTCAATCTGACCTGTCGCGATGGCGGGGTTGTCCATGCCGTCGGGGCGTTTTCTGACGCGGCCTTTAATCGCTAACACGTATTCACTTCGGATCTTATGCGCTTCACTGTGAACCGCTTCACCGGCTTCCGGGTTGAAAACAATTTGAACGATGCCCTCCCGATCGCGTAAATCAACAAAAATGACGCCGCCGTGATCTCTGCGTCTTTGCGCCCAGCCGAACAGGACGACGTCATGGCCGACGTCCGCCAAGCTGACTTGACCGCAATAGTGGGTTCTTTTCTCTGTCGTTATAAACTGGCTCACAAATCTTTACCTCTCTTTTAAGATATTCATCAAAGCCTCCGGCAGGTTGTCCAGAGGCAGACTTTGTTGCTGCTTGGTATTCATGTTCCGCAATTCGGCACGGTTATTTACGATTTCTTGATCGCCGATAATCAGTGTAAAAGAGCTATTGAGTTTGTCGGCGCGTTTCATTTGGCTCTTCAAACTCTTGTTGGAATAATCCATCGAGGCGGATACGCCTTTTCGTCTGAGTTCGTTGGTCAGGCGAAAGCCTAGTTTTTGAGCCTGATCACCCAAAGACGCGATGAAGACATCCAGTTGGGATGTTTTTTCGGAAGAAGTCGGTAGGCAGGCCATCAGCCGTTCCATGCCGATTCCGAAACCGATGCCGGGGACATCGGGGCCGCCTAAGAGATGGATAAGGCCGTCATAGCGGCCGCCTCCTGCCAGCGAATTCTGAGCGCCCAGCGCGCTGGATTTTACTTCGAAGGCCGTTTTGGTGTAATAGTCTAAACCTCGAACCATTTTCGGATTGATCTCGAAGCTTAGGCTCAAATCGGTGAGATGGGCTTTGACACGGTTGAAGTGATCCTGGCAATCGGTGCAGAGATAACTCAAGATTTGCGGCGCGCCGCCGATGATCGCACCGCATGTTTCCACCTTGCAATCGAAGACCCGCAGAGGGTTGGAGTGGATTCGTCGTTGACAATCCGGACACAATGACGCTTCCGAATCTTTCAGGTAATCGACGACTGCTTTTGAAAACTGAGGTCGGCAGGTTTTGCAGCCCAGAGAGTTGATTTCCAATGACAGTTGGTCAATGCCTAGAAGATTTAGAAAATGCATCAGCATAAAAATCACTTCTGCGTCGGAGGCCGGCTGATCATCCCCGAAAACCTCCACATCGATTTGATGAAATTGCCTGAAGCGGCCTTTTTGTGGACGTTCTCTGCGAAACATCGGCCCCATGGTATAAAGTTTCGTGATCGGATCGTGTGCGAAGAGGTTGTGTTCGATATAAGCACGGATGACGGATGCCGTCGCTTCAGGACGTAGCGTCAACAGCTCATCGTCTCTGTCTCGGAAAGTGTACATTTCCTTTTCGACGATGTCGGTGGTTTCTCCGATGCTCCGTTGAAATAATGCCGTCTTCTCCATGATGGGCGTGCGGATTTCACAAAACCCGAAACATTCGAATGTATTTCGGGCGACATGTTCTACCTTGCGCCACACGGGTGTTTCAGAAGGAAGAATATCTTTGATGCCTTTGATGGCGGTGATTTTATCCATGGTCATATCCTAAAGTAAATCCGGAGCTTTCTAACATATCGCTTGAGGGTTGGCAATCCCTTATTCGCCGGATGACAGCAAAGAATGCTCACCTTGGATGGTTGTCCGTGCTGATGGGGGGATAGAGCCGAGGAAGATTGGTATCTGTCCAAAGGCGGCTCCAAAAGAAGCCGCCTCGACGGGATGTTTCTCAGGCCCAAACCAGTTTTTTGACGCCGTTTAAGGTCACTTCTTTTACCGGGTAGATATCTTCGACGATTTCAGACGGTTCAAACCAAAGCTTGATTTCTTTTTCCGCGTCTTCCGGACTGGATGATGCATGGACGACGTTTTCAAAGACGCCGGATGTCGTGATCCGACCGTAGGCGCCCCGAATCGTCACGGGATTGGCTTTTTCAGGATTTGTATCACCGACAATATCCCTGATTTTGACGATGGCGTTTTCTCCTTGATAAACCAACGCCAAAACACGGTGAGTCTTGTGGACATCACCAACGATGTAGTCGACAAGTTCCTCAAAGAAAGGTTTGTCTTTCAAATGTTCGTAGTGTTTTGCGGCCTGTTCGCGGGTGACGCGCACGACCTTTGCGCCCATAATGGTCAGTTTCGCTTCGGAGAGGCGGGAAATAATATTTCCCGTCAAGGATTTCACCAGTCCATCCGGTTTGATAAGGATTAATGTTTGTTCAATGGCCATATATTTACCTCAATCGAAATGTTTTTATGGAGGTCTATAACTTAAAAATGTTGAATTGACAATGATTAATGGCCCAAAAGGCATCTTAAAAAATCAAAGGGAGAATCTCGGTAGGCGCTGACATCCATTTTTTTGCCGTCACTTTGGACAAGTATCGCACCTTGACTGTCCGTTCGGAAAATTGAAACCCCCATGGATCGATACCGATCGAGGACTTGGGGGTGCGGATGACGAAATACGTTGTTTTTCCCGGTGCTTATTATTGCATGTCGTGGCGAGACGGCCTGGATGAAACGAACTGAGCTTGAATGGACGGATCCATGATGAGGAACCAGTAGAAGATCGCTTTTCAAAGCTTTTCCGCAAGATAAAAGCTGTGATTCAACTTGGGAGGATATATCGCCGGTTACGAGAAAACTCGTTTCTCCAAAAGAAATCTTGAAAACCAGCGATTGATCATTTGTTCCAAGAAGGTGAGCCTTATCGACCGCATAATCGGGCCATAGAGGTTCAATACGAACGGAAGCCAGATCACGAGGCGGTGTTTGCGCTGTGAGATATCGAACGTTGACTTTTCGGTTTGAGAGTGTCCTTTCCCATCGACGATATAGGTCGTCATCCGATTTGACCGGGGTCGTCCATACTTCTCCGACGTGAAAATGATCGAGGATATAAATCAGTCCTTGAAGGTGGTCTGGATGCGGATGCGTCAGGACGACAATATCTATTTTTCGGATTCTTTTATCGTGGAGAAACGGAGCGACAACGGATTTCCCCATATCGAAGGAGCTATCAGGAACCCCTCCCCCGTCGATGAGCATCTTTACCCCTTGAGGAAACTCGACGAGTGATGAGGCCCCCTGTCCGACATCCAGCACCGTCAATTTTAAAACATTTGATGTTTGGTCTTTCCAGTACAGGTAAAGTCCATGGACCAAGAGGAGCAGAAAAGCGGCGGAAACAGAAATTCTTATCAAGACTGGATGGGTGGCTATTTGGCTTTGATGATTACTTCGACTTGTGGGTGTCAGAATTTGAATGACCCCAAATAGGAAGATATAAAGCAAGACGATTTCTATTTCGTTGGGCTTGACGAAAGTGATTGATGACCAAGGTAAACTCGATAAACGCTTGATGACGGCGATGGATTGAGATGTGGAAAAGGATGCGGCTTTGATGAACCACGCGGCCGCCATAGGGGAAAAAATGGCAGCTAAAATAAAAAGAAAAACCAAAAAGAGCGTAAGCATTCCCAATAGCGGCACCAAAATGATATTGGCGAGAATGGTTATCGTCGACAAGCGGTTGAAGTAATAGAGGATGATGGGAAGAGTACCGAGCGTCGCAGCGAACGAGACCAAAACAAAGAGATATGCTTGTCCGGCTATGAAACGAATTGGCCGTGGAGCCCGGATGAGGAAAGAAGCCGGAAGGGGGCTGAATCTTGGGACGATATAGATGAGAGCGAACACGGCGCTGAACGATAGCTGAAAGGACATCTCGAAGAGAGATTCCGGAAAGATGATTAAAATGATAAAAGCGGCGATCAAGAGAACATTGTAAGGATCTCTCAACTTTCCGATCATCAAGGCGATGATAAAAGAGACCGCCATGATAGCGGAGCGAAGCACCGGTGTTCCCATGCCGGCGACGAGTGTATAGATGAAAACAGGAATCATCGACGTCGCTGCGGCGATTTTGATGATATGAAAGCGCAGCATCAAGTATTCTGAGGATTTCAAGAGCCCGAAAATCAGCAGGAACCCGGCGGAGGCGACCATTCCCACATGTAATCCAGAGATTGAAAGGATATGCGATGTGCCGGTTTGGGAAAATGCGTCACGAATATCGGCGGGAATGGCCTTCTGATTGCCGATGGTCATCGCTTCGAGAATTTCTCTCTCCGGAGTATCGGCGTTGCTGTCAATGAGGCGCTTCAAGGATTGGCGGAAATGATCAACGGTGGAAGATAAAGAAGGGTTCCAATGGCGACGGATCACAATAATGTCTTGAGGCCCCAAAATCGATCCGGAGGCAAAAACACCCTGTCGTTTGAGATGTTTCTGGTAATCAAAACCCCCGGGGTTGCGAAAACCGGAAATGGCTTTCACAACCGTCCGGAAGCGGACGAAGTCTCCAGCTTCAAAGAGGAGTCCGCTCGGGACAACCAGACGAATTTTTCCGCGCAATGTGAAACAGGTCTGACCGGAAATCCGGCGCACGCACTCGATCAATAGGAGAGATTTTTCCGGTGAAATTTGCTCCTGTGATTGTACAATCCCTTCGATGGTTAAACGGTCTGAAGAGCAGTGATGCATGACGTGATGGGTATCTAAGTGTAGGGATTGGTATCGAGAAATGCTCACGAGCCCTGTAACGAAGACAAAAAAGATGATCAGCCCAAAGCTCGTTTGGTTCCATCTTTTTCGGATGGATAGAAATAAGGACAACAAAATCGCTAAAGATAAAAAGGCAAGACCCGAAAAAGGAAATGTGACGTGATCGCCGATCCAAATGCCGGCGATCAAGGCCAAAAAAGGGTAAAATAGAGGTCTGCGCATTGTTTTCTTTAAGAAGCGATTCAAATGAATAGCCAAATCTTAAAAATTATTATAAAAGTCTTGTAAATTAGCGCATTATCGTTTGAGAATTTGGGCCAAAAAGTATGAGTCAGATTCAGCAGCATCCGCACCCCAACTGGCAAAGGCTGAAAATCCTGATTGCCTGCAGAATTTTTATTCTGACTGTCTTTTTTCTCGTCGCGTTTTTTTTGGGGACGATGACCCCCGCGATTTATGTCACACGTAAAGTGTTGAATTCCATTTATGCTGTGATTATAGCAGTGTTCTTGATGTCGCTTGTTTATACGCTGCTTTTGAGAAATGCAAAGTATTTTCTTTTAAATATCTATTTTCAACTGGCCGTAGACATCATACTCATTACATTTTTGGTGTATGTGACGGGGAGCATGGGCAGTAATTATTCTTTGCTCTATTCGCTGGTGATCATTTATTCAGCCATTTTTTTAGGTCGCCGAGGCGCACTGATCGTTGCATCCGTTTCCAGTGTCGCCTATGGAATCATCATCGATTTTGAATATTTCAATGTGATTCCGACTCTATCCGGCACAGGGCGCGATTATACCGTAAATGAAAATGACGCATTGGTTCGCATCGCGGTTCACATGTTGTCTTTTTATGTTTTGGCTTTTTTAGCGAGTTTTGTCGTTGAACAGGAAAAGAAAACGAGAACATTGCTCGAAGAGAAGGAATCCGCTTTTAACCAGCTGGATCTCCTTTTTCGAAGCATCATTGAATCGGTTGACACGGGGATCATGACGACGACGTTTCAGGGACGGATCAAAACATTTAATCGGGCGGCTGAAAAAATCACGGGGTATTCTTTGAAAGTGGTTGAAAATCGCCTGGTCCAGGATATCTTTCCAGATTTTGCAGTGTTTTTCGGACGGCAGGAAGAACCAGAGCCGGTTCGAAGAAGAGAAGTGAGTATATTAAACGGACAAGGCGTTTCCGTCATTCTGGGATGTTCCGTTTCCCCGTTGAAAGACCGAAATGGGAAACAGATCGGCTTTATCCTGATCTTTCAGGATTTGACGGATATCAAGATCATGGAGGAGAAGTTAGACAAGAGTAAAAAGCTGGCGTTAATCGGTGAAATGGCGGCGGGGTTGGCTCACGAAATGAGAAATCCTTTGGCATCCATTACAGGGTCCATCCAACTGCTTGGGCAACGTGCAAACCTGAATGAGATGGATCAACGCCTCATGCAGATCATCATGCGGGGCAAGGAACAACTCGATCATTTCGTGCGGGACTTTCTTCTTTTATCACGTCCTGTTCCGAGTCAACGGGAGCCTGTGCAATTGCAGAACGTGGTTTGGGAAGTGTTGGAAAATATCAGAATCACCAAAGACTGGAATTCGAATATCATTGTTTCGCAGTCATTCACCGGCAAGTTGAAGGCTTTTGCCAATGAGGATCAAGTGAGACAGGTTGTCCAAAATCTCCTTTTGAACGCCCTACAAGCCATGGAGGGTGGCGGCGCTTTGAGGTTGGAAATTTATGACGCCAAACTAGAAGATGGGAAAGACTATACGGTATTGACCGTAGCGGATAGCGGCTCCGGTATCGATCCCAAAGACCTGAAAAACGTCTTTGAGCCTTTTTTCACAAACAAGGAAAAAGGGACAGGACTGGGATTGGCCATTGTCAGCCGTTTGGTCGATGGTTACGGCGGTAAAATAAAAATTGAAAGTGAAATCGATCGTGGAACCACTGTTACCGTATGGCTGCCTGCGGTATGTTGAAGATCATGAAGGAGAAAGGAACCATGGCGAAAATTCTTGTTGTCGATGATGATCAAGGGATGAGGGAATTTATGGAAATCATGTTGACTCAGGAAGGGTATGATGTCACAGCGGCGGACAATCCCGTCAAAGCCATTAATCTATGCCGTAAGACGGTTTTCGATTTGGTGATTACAGATTTGAAAATGCCCAAGATTGACGGTATTGAATTTCTAAAGACGATCAAGGATCACCGACCGGAAACGATCGTGATTTTGATTACCGCCTATGCCTCAGGCGAAACCGCCGTCAACGCTATGAAAGAAGGCGCGTATGATTATGTGGAAAAAGGCGGTAGTATCGAGGAACTAAAAAAGATCGTACGCCAAGCCCTCTTGAAAAAGGGTCTGGTGGATGATTCGGTCAAGCCGAAAAAGGAAACGGCGGAGACGGAATTCTGCGGGATGATCGGTTCGAGCCGGGAGATGCTGAAAGTCTTCGCCACTATAAAAAAAGTCGCCGACACGCCGGCCAATATCTTGATACTGGGAGAAAGTGGAACAGGAAAAGAGTTGGTCGCGCGCGCCATCCACACCAATTCATCTCGTTCAAAAATGCCGTTTATGGCTATCAACAGCGGCGGGATTCCGGAAAATCTTCTGGAAAGTGAATTGTTCGGTTACATGAAAGGATCGTTTACCGGCGCGTATACCGATCGCGCGGGTCTTTTCGAACTCGCTAAGGGTGGAACGATTTTTCTCGATGAGATCGGCGAGCTGCCGCCCGTCCTTCAAGTCAAGCTCTTGAGGGTGGTACAAGAAAAAACCTTTCGACGCATCGGTGGTGCCGAAGATATCAAAGTGGATGTCCGCATCATTTCCGCGACGCATCAAAATTTGAAAGAAAAAGTGAAGAAAGGGGAATTTCGGGAGGACCTCTATTTTCGCCTCAATGTGATTCCGATCCACATGCCGCCGCTGCGCGAAAGGAAAGAAGACATTCCGATTTTGACCAGGCACTTCATTGAAAAATATGCAAGAGAGTTCGGCGAAGAAATCAGAATGATTTCATCTTATGCCATGGAATTACTGATGCAATATCCCTTCCCCGGTAATATTCGCGAATTGGAAAACATCATTGAACGTGGGGTGGCCATGGAGTCGTCCAATATCATCTTACCGGAGAATCTCGTCCTGACGGACCAGACCGATGAAATAGACAAAGAATTTGGGATCGATATTCCTGACGCTGGTTTGAATTTGAATGTTGAACTTGAAAAATTTGAAAGAAAAATCATTCAAAAAGCGCTGGTGAAAACCAAAGGTTCGAAGACCAAAGCCGCCGAGCTGCTGGGTGTGACATTTGACTCGCTTCGTTATCGCATTGAAAAGCTCGGGGTTGAATCATGAGTTTCGACAACCGGGAAACGGCCTTGAGATGAGAAAGAAACAAAGGTCACCGGTAGAGAATCCGAAAGTCGCCAAGATTGCCGATATAAGACTGTTCATCGACGGTCACGCGTTGCACGCGGGCATGTGGGGGGCCTGTATGGCACCAGGCGATCATCTGGGCTAAATTTTCGTCTTCCCCTTCAAAAAGCGCCTCCACATCTCCATTTTCAAGATTACGAACCCAGCCCGTCAAATTCAACGCACGAGCCATTTTTTGAGTTTCGGCACGAAAGAAAACGCCTTGAACTCTTCCGCTGATATGGACATGGATTCTTTTCATGAAGACCTGCCGATCATTTTGAGAAACTCCAATTCACTGATGGTGTCAACGCCTAATGCCTTGGCCTTGTCAAGTTTTGATCCGGGATCTTGGCCGACCACGACGAAAGAAGTTTTCTGCCCCACGGAAGATTGGACGATGGCCCCCAAGGATTCGGCAATCTTTTTGGCTTCATTTCTTCCGAGGGTCGACAGCGTACCCGTAAACACCAGAAATTTGCCTGCCAAGAGGGCATGTGTTTTCGGGGCATTCCACCAAGGGGCGACACCAGCTTTGAAGAATTTCTCGATAACGACTTGGTTTTTGGCTTCGCTGAAAAAGCTGATGATACTTTGAGCGATTTCCGGTCCAATTTCGGGAATGGATGTGAGGTCATCAAACGTCGCCATCATCAGGTTTTCAAACGTTTCGAATCGATCCGCCAATATTTTGGCGGTTCTTTCACCGACATGTCGGATACCGAGTGCGAAGATGAATTTGTCCAGAGGCGGATTTTTTGAACGTTCAAGGGCCTTCAGTAGGTTTTGAACAGATTTTTCGGCCATTCTGTCCAGAGACAAAAGCTTGTCTGGGCTAAGAAAGTAAAGGTCCGCAGGATCGGAAATCAACCCCGCATCGAAGAGTTGCGCAGTCAATTTTTCCCCAAGACCTTCAATGTCCATTGCTCCCCGAGAGGCAAAATGGCGGATATGTTCTTTGATCTGTGCCGGACAGGACAGGTTGACGCATCGGTAAGCCGCCTCCCCCACCGGTCTGATGACTTCCGAACCGCATTCCGGACAGCGGCGCGGCATGGAAAAAGGCGCGTTACGTCCCGGTTGGTTTGGATCCACCACACAGACGACTTCAGGAATGACGTCGCCTGCGCGCTGGACAATAACGGTATCTCCAATTCGGATATCTTTTT
>CAZPTW010000058.1:0-10831 GCA_964589235.1 uncultured Smithella sp.
GATCATCCCGTTTGGTCCCTCGGGAGTTGAAATCGTCACCAGATAAATCCCGTAAGGGAATCGATCGAGAACCTTTTGCCATTCTTTTTCCATTTCCTCCCCCATTGGGTTTGGATCACAAACACCCCGACTCTCAAGCGCGTTTCATCCGACTGGTCAAAAAGCCGAACACACCCGCGAAGGCAAACCGGCGGGAATTCGTCCGCCTCGACGGCATGAACGATTCTCTCCGCGAATGACGGGAAGGCGTGAATGTCCGCCTTTTGTTCCCGGCCCGTTGAGGCCAATTCTCAATCACAAAGCGTGACAGGCCCCGCAATCGAGCTTTGTTTTTCCGCCTTGATGCGCTTTGTGGACGGATTCTGAAAATTTCGTGGAATCCGTTTTTGCAGGATCTGTCTTGTGACAGGTCATGCAGGCGGTAACCTTTCCGACATCCGGATGTTTCGGCGGCATGATCTTGCTGTAATCTTGGTGACAGACGCCGCAGGCGTTTTCTTTCAGGGGGGGACCACCGGCAAACGCAGAGATCAAGCCCAAAAGACACAGCAAGGCGACGACGCATCCCATCCTCAACGTACGTTTGATCATTGTCTTTTTCATGATCGTCATTCCTCCATCGTCAATCGGGTCTATTTTAAACCAGATCAAGAAATATGAAAAGATGCCTTTTCCATTTTTTAAGCAGCGGCTGTAGAGTCCAATCATCCCCCCTCGACAATCGATCAAGGCCTCTTGAAAGCGCTTTCCTTTTCCGGCCTGTTGGAAGTCACTTTCCTTGTTGATCTTCGCCCGCTTTCGCGTCTGGCTGACCGTGCTGCGGCCTTCCCTCGGGACGTTTTCCCATTTCCGGTTTCGTCCTGGGGCTCAAGGCCATAAACCTGTCCGTCATTATGACCCGCGCGGGGATTCTTTCCTTTCTTCGCGGGGCTCTTTGGCTCATCTTCCCCAAGCGGACAAATCGCTTGATTACATTCTCAGGCCTTTTTCTTACCCCATTCTTCGCAAACCGGTTCTTTCCGATGAGATCGATTGCTCCGGTGATCTTTTCCACATCGTTCCTTCATCCCCTCAATAAATATTTTTTTCGCGATGATTGGGACCTCTCCCTTTCGCCAGTCGATCGGGCAGGTCCCGTTCAAAACCTTCAGAGGTGAATTTTTTAAAGCCATATATGGGGTTTCGTCCCTCCTCGCTAAAAAAGCCGAAAATGGATTGGACATGGACAAAGGCTTGCTTTTTTCGGGATCAATGCCCCGGGGAACCGGTCGACGTCAGCGGTCATCATGTGCTTCCACTTGTGCTTTGCGGGGTTATTCAATGTCAACCCCATCCGAGGCAAAGGACCAAAGTGTGTTGCATCTTCCCTGATCATGACGCCAAGAACACGAATGTTTTCGATGAAACAAACCGGTATGGTCCCTGTTCAAATGCCGCGCGCACGCAATAAAAGGCGGTCTTTTGGCGTGCAGGCCGGCGGGGGAAAGTGCTTGGGACCCAAACACTTCGGCCGATATCCGCGGTTGAAAGATGTTTGGAAAACGCGAAAGAAACCGAAAAAAATCTTTTCGGTGATCCGGGCACGCGAAAGATCGACCGCTTTGGGTCCCCGCGGCAAGTGACGTGATCATCCGCATGCGGATGCGGATATTTTATCCTGAATGGTCGGCTCAAACGGTGATCGATTTCGCCCGGGGCTTCCCACCACGTCGCGGCTTACAGCATTTCCAGAAGCGATTTTGACCCGCTGAGAATCATGTATAGCAAAAAGATCACGCCGATGACGATGCGATAGTAACCAAAGACTTTAAAGCCGTGGCTTTCTATGAACTTTACAAAGACTTTCACCGCCAGCCAGGCGGAGAGAAACGCCCCGATAAAACCGACGGCAATCAGCAGAAACTCCGAAGAGGACAAAACCGCGTCGGTTTTCAGCAGATCATAACCTGTCGCCGCGCACATGGTGGGAACGGCCAGAAGAAAGGAAAATTCGGTGGCCTGCTTTTTGTTGAGCCCGTTTCCAACGCCGCCGATGATCGTGGCCGCGGCGCGCGACACGCCGGGAATCATCGAAACGCACTGCGCCAAACCGATGAAAAAGGCGTTTTTATGCGAAATATCTTCAAGCTCGTCATAACGGCTTTCACGCGTCACCACCCATTTGTCAATCCAGATCAATATGACGCCGCCTAAGATCAGTGCCAGCGACACCACCAGGGGGTTGAACAGGTAGGTTTTGATGGTTTTATAGGCCAGAAAACCAACAATGGCCGTGGGAATGAAAGCGATAAAAAGTTTGAGGTAGATGGCGATGCCTTGGATAAAACGCTGATAGTAGAGCATCACGATCGCCAGAATCGCTCCGAGTTGAATGGCGATTTCAAACGTTTTCACGAAAGCGTGGTCGTGAATCTTCATGAGATAGGAGGCCAGAATCATGTGGCCGGTGGAAGATACCGGCAAAAATTCGGTGACGCCTTCGACGATTGACAGAATAACCGCTTGCAAAATATCCATATTTTTCTCCCGGATAGACTAGGCGTTTCCGTCTATTACGGATCGGCGGAGGATACAAGCTGTTTTTTATGGAAAAAGACGGCCGGTGGAAGGGAAGCCAGAAAATCCGTTCTTTTTGACTTTTGCTTTTCCCTCAGGATGGCGCTTCAGACGGTTGACGCCATCACCCGTCTGAAGCGCCATCCGATGAGCGGAATGAATCAAAAGCCGACTAAGCCGACAGAGGGTTCCGGAGACATTTGCAGATCAATTTCTCAAGCGTTCTTCGTCCGATTTTCTACCTCAGGCCCGATTTGTTCAAGTGCGGACCGTATTTTTTATCTTCCTTTTGGATGTGACTTTTCAACCAATCCGAAAGAAAGTCGCTAACGTCGATCGTCAGACCCAATTTACCGTTTTCCAGGTCACGCTTGAATTGAGCGGTCTTGTCGATAAAATACTTATGCATTTTCTTTTGAGCATCGACCTCCGGGTACTGATACTTTTCCATCAGTTTTTCTTCCTCGGAAAAATGGACCTTGGTATAAGACAAAAGCCCCTCGATAATTTTTCCGATGATCTCTTTGCCCTTTCCTTTGGACATGGCCTCATGCAGATCGTTGATCATCCCGATGAGTTTCTGATGCTGCCGATCCATTTCCGCGACCTGAACGCTCAGATCATTGTTCCAGTGAACAAGCGCCATCATCCACCTCCCTTTTTTATTGTCTATCGCCTTTCGAACGGATGTTCTCCGCTCCTCCATCAACCGCGTCCTCAACGATCATTGAAACAGCAAAACAAACTGTTCAAACAAATCCTTTTCGAAATGATTGATCATCTCGTCCTTCATGACACGTAGCGCCTCGAAGGGTGACAGTTTGGGCTTATACGATCGCACAGCCGTCAACGCGTCGTAGACGTCGGCAATGCAACCGATGCGCCCGTAAGGGTGAATGTCCCGGCCTCGAAGCCTCCGCGGATATCCGTTGCCATCGTTGCGCTCGTGATGCTGGAGAATGATGGTTCGGCTCTCTTCGGACAACTGGCCGGCCTCTTTCAGCATTAGATACCCCTGATAGGGATGGATTCTCATTTTTTTCATTTCTTCGTCGGTGAGTTTTCCCACTTTATTGATGATGGCGGGATCCACCTTCACCTTGCCCAAATCATGCAGAAAAAAACCCGCGCCGAGTTCGTGCATATTGTGCGCATCGTCGTGATTGACAAAAAATTTCTTGGATAGCATGACACCCAAAATCCCGACATTGACCGAATGGGTATACGTGTAAAAATCGTGGGTCGTAATCTTCAGCATATGCCGCGTTGTTTGATCGTCGGAAAGAATCCAATCGACCACATCGGCGATTTCTTCCTTGACTTCACGGATATTCTCCGCCTTGGGATCCTCAATGAGCCTTTTCATCATCTCGACAGAGGCGGTATAGACCGCGTTCGCTTTTTTTTCATAAGGCATCCGATGGTCGGAAATCGCCTCTTTCAACGCCTCGGGAATGATGGTCTCGGGCGTCCAACTCGTCTGAAACGCCACCTCTTTCCCCCTTGGCTGCTCCATGCCATGACTGATCGTATCGACATTCGGGAATGAAGCCCCTTTTGCGGTGTCAATGGTCACCTCCGAGAAGCCGTAAGCGAGAATGCGGTCAATATCCCCACGGTTTTTTATCAAAAAACTCGACTTAAAAAAGGGATGCTTCAGCCACGACACAGGCAAAATCACATACATGCCGACTTCCAGAGACGACGGGTCGATTTTTTTCAGCATTCACGTCTCTCCATGATTTTTAAAGGCCCCAGGCAAAACCTCTTTCAAGGTTCTCTATAGATTCACTGTATAGTTTTTTCCCCACAAATCATTTCAAATGGCGGTCGATCTCGCGGATCAACGTCTGGGTCTGATCCGGCAAGAGGGCAAAGCCCATGTCTTTTCGATAAATCACTTTCATCGTCCCGTCAAGGATCACATAAACACGTTTGGACAGAGGCAAAAGCCAGTGGTCCGCGTCATAGAGTTTGGCGACTTCGCCTTTTTCATCGACCAGCAGCGTCATGTTCTGTAAGCCGTGTTTGGCGATGAATTTGCGGTGGGATTCGGCCGAGTCTCGCGACAGCCCCAGAATCTTAACTTTTCTTGCATCATATTTTTCAATGTTTTGTTGAAACTCAACAAACTGGCGGATTCACTCCTTGGTGTCGTCCTTTGGGTAAAAGGCGAGCACCACGGCGCGGTAATCCTTTAATGTGTCGCTGAGCTTCCAAATTTTTCCGTCCTGATCGGGCAACGCAAAATCCACAGCTTGCAGGCCAAGAGTGGTTGAATCTTTCTTGAGACCCGCCCCCGCGCACGAGGTGAACAACAAAAGCGCAAGCCCGATAAAAATGAAATTTACCTGTCTCATAAAATTCTCCTGATGTTCAGACATTTTGCGGGCGGCCCCAAACCACCGCCCGCCGTTTGTCTGCTGCGGAAAGTTAATCGTCAAACGCCATTTTGGTTTTCCAGACTTCCCAGACCTTGCCGACCAGACCGGGGCTTGGTTTGAGCGTGGGTTTGCCGGGTTTCCAACCCGAGGGCGTGGCCTCCGCGCCCTTTGTGTTGCGTACATGTTGGAAGGCCTGAATCTGGCGGATGCCTTCCATCACGTTTCGGCCCACCGGCGGGGTGAGGACTTCAAAGCCCTGAACGATGCCGTCGGGATCGATGATGAACCGGCCGCGGGCCTCGACGCCCGCGTCCTCGAGATAGACGCCGAAGACACTCCCCACCTTGCCCCCTCCGTCGGAAAGCATCGGAAAAGGCACGCCGCCTTTGACCATTTTGGACAGTTCATGATCGTCCCACATCTTGTGGACAAAAACGCTGTCCACGCTCATGGAGAGCACTTCAACGCCCAGTTTCTGAAATTCGGGATACATCTCCGCGACCGCGGAGATTTCGGTGGCTCAGACAAAGGTGAAATCGCCGGGGTAGAAGCACAACACCACCCACTTGCCCAGATAGTCGGACAGTCTCACGTTGATGAATTTCCCCTTCTGATACGCGGGCACCGTAAAATCGGGCGCTTTCTTGCCGACGATCACCATGTTTTTCACCTCCCTGACGGTTAATTGCTGTGAAGTTTCTTTTTTCGCATCGGTTGTTTCTCCGACCGGTCCGCCGGTGGGTCTGGCGCAGCCGGCCTTGATTTCCTCAGCCATACCGCAAAACCTCCTTTCTCACGTTAAACGGTTCAAACCTTGTCGCTGACCTTGCCGCTTTTTGAATATCGGACAGAAAGACACCGCGACCAAGAAAATATTTCGACGCGACATCCGTTACGGCATCAAACAGACAGGCCAAGCCTTTGCACACACCGGCCCCTTCATCCTATAGGCGACATTCGGCTCCGTGTCCGGCCATCGCGACAGCATGTCCGAAAGATGTCGGATGAAATCGATTTAAAAACGTTGCCGGACGTCTGTATCATCACTATTTCTCCCTCGGATAGGGCCAGGCCATGATGCCGCCTTCCATCACTTTCACGTTTTTCCAACCGTTGCCTTCGAGCGCCAGGGCCGCTTCATAGCCGCGAAGTGAAATCTTGCAGTAGCAGATGATCTCGCGGTTCTTGTCTTCGGGCAATTCCTTGAGGCGTTTGCGCAGCGCTCCCAGCGGAATCAGCGTCTCGCCGATGCCCAGACGCATCTCCTCGAATTCTTCAGGACCGCGCACATCGAGAATGAAGGGCTTTTCGCCGGCCTTGAGTTTTTCATAAACCTCCTTGCAGGTGATTCCCTTCATCCGGCCCTTCATCTTGTTTTGCAGAATATGCGCCGCGGCGATGAAATGATCGATCGCCAGGGAGAAAGGCGGCGCGTAAGGCAGATCGGCGTTGACGAGATCTTCAACTGAAAGCTTCCCCGAAATGGCCATCGCCCACTGGGCGATCTGCTTGGCGACATTGCCGGGACCGATGCACTGCGCGCCCAATATGCGGCCCGTTTTCGCGTCGGCGGTGACTTTCGTGACCAGAAGCTTGCCTTCCATGAAGCCCGGCTTGTCGGGACTGGCGTTGATGACGGTGACGATGTCGTTCATCCCCAGGCGTTTGGCCGCCGTTTCGGAGAGTCCAGTGGAGCCGGCCGCATAGTCGAACACCTTGCAGATGCCGGTCTGGATTGTCCCCGGAAACGTGACGCCGTTTACGGAAGCGGCGTTTTCCCCCGCCACGCGGCCCTGTAGGTTGGCCAGGTCGCCATACGGCGCATGCACTTTTTTACCGGTGATGCGGTTGACGGTTTCCACACAGTCGCCGACGGCGTAAATATCCGGGTCGGAGGTCTGCATATACTCATTGACGTCGATGCCGCCCAGCTCGCCGATTTTGAGACCAGCCTCTTTGGCCAGTTTCACGTTGGGGCGCACGCCAATGGCCACCACCGCCAGCTCACAGGGCAGTTCCGTCCCGTTTTGCAGTTTGACGCCGGTGAGCTTTCCCTCTTCCCCCAAAAAGGCGGCGATACCGTTGTCCGTGATGACATTGGCGCCTTTGCTTTTGACATGGTTTTCGACCAGCTTGGCCAGCTCCCAGTCCAGAAAGGTCAAAAGCTGCGGCAGCAGTTCGATCACGGTAATTTCAATGCCCGCCAGTTGCAGCGCCTCGCAGGTTTCAATGCCGATCAGGCCGCCGCCGATGACGACGGCTTTTTTGATTTTGCCTTCGTCGCGGACTTTCCGCAGGAAATCCGCGTCTTTCATGGATTGCAGCGTGGTGATGCCGTCGAGCTCCACGCCGGGGACAGGGGGCATGCGTGGAACCGACCCGGTGGCGATAATCAGTTTGTCATACGCCAAAACGCCCTCTTCCCCGGAAACGAGGTTCTTAAACGATACCGTGTGATTTTTTGCGTCGATCGATGTCACTTCCGTGTTCACGCGGGCGTCGATGTCCTTGGCGTTCAAATAAAACATCGGGCTGCGGACGACGCCTGTGGGCGTGCACAAAAGCTGATTGCGGTCGTTGAAGTAGCCGCCCACATAATAGGGGTAGCCGCAGGAGGCCATCGAGAGATCCGGGTCTTTCTGAATGATGATGACTTCCGCGTCGTTATCGATCCGCCTGGCTTTGGCGGCGGCTTTGGGTCCGGCGGCCGATCCGCCGATGACGATAATTCTTTTCCTTTTGCTCATGGCATTCTCCTTGAAGTGAGTTAATGGGGTTGGTACGTCAATCTTCAACGCAAATAGTTTTGTTTTTTACCGCGGCAAGCGTCATGAAGCCCAGCAAGATGATAACGGCGGACACCAGAATCAAAAAAGCGATCGCCAGATATTTGAAGAAGAGAAAACCGCTTTGATGATACATCAAGAGTGTGGCGATCGCAAGCGCCGCAAGCGGGAAGGTATAGGCCCACCAGGACAGATAGTATTTGATCCGGGAGAGCATCCGAAGCTGCGGAATCATCAGAATGAAAACAAACAGACCGAAATAATATAGAATCCGGGCGAAGGCATCGACTGATCCCGTTAATTTCACATAGGAGATGAAACCGACGGCGGGCGGCGCGATCAAAATGAAAAGCGTCGGCAGCAGCCGTTCGGGCAGAGGGTTGTGAAAAAGCAGCCGGTAAAACAGAATGGTGAATAACGCCACCCAGAACACCAATCCGATGCTGAAGAACAACCATGAAATCTCGACGGGCGCGTAAGCGACGCCCGCGATGGGCACCAGAATGTTACCCACCACGGGAATAAACCACGCCGGACTGATATGGTTGATTTCCAGGGACGGATGCCGGATCCAGATGGAAATGACGGACACCGTGAAGAGAAAGTGGATCGCCGTCCCGGCGATCCACAGCACCCGCGACAGACCGGAGAGCCATTCCATGGACGCGATAGCGAGCAAAAGCAGGCTGATGGAAATGGTCGGGAAAAACGACAGTTTCGTGATATTCTGAAATTCCTTTCGGATTTCTTCTGGATACGTCAAGACCTTCGTCATGTAAATCGCCAGGATCAAGACAAAAAGAACCGCGCTTGCCCCCATCAAAATGCCGCTGATGGACACCTCCCACCCCAGAAAAGATTCCGCCCGCCTCCAGGCAATGGTCGAACCGGCAAGCCCCATGATGACAGCGAAGAAAGAAATGGGAAAATTTTTTAAACGCTCTGTTGCCATAACACGCTCCTTATTTTTTGTTTGAAGCTAGCAGGCCGATATCGATTCCGCATTGATCTGAATCAACGCCGTGGTTTTTTTATAAAAAGAATTCCGGTTCCCGGCGCGGGGACGTGAAGGTTATCTCCAGCTCCCGCTTGTGCCGAAGAAAAATGGCGTCATCAAATACTTTTGCCTCCACCGGGCAGTTTTTCACGCAGGCGCAGCATTTAATACAGTTTCCCGTGATTCTGGATTCATCATCCGCATCAATCGATCCCATCGGGCAAAGACGGACGCAAAGGCCGCAGTGGATGCATTCTGCGCCGGTCCGGGGAATGACCTTGTGGAAGGCCACCGGATTGCCGTCCTGGTCCTTGGGCCGGTAATAAGGTTTATACGGTTGATTTCCCGGAACAGATAAGGTTTTCATGTCATGTTGAGAAGCGGTGAGCTTGGCATAAACATGCCCGGCAAACTCCGCCGCCCGCGACATATCCTGAGCATCAGGCCTGCTTCCTCCCAGTGTCCTGGAAAAGGAGTGCTCGCCGATGAAGGCGCCGGCGGCGACGACTCGAAATCCTCCGGATTCCAGGATATCCCGCCATTCGACGAGCGCATCGTCATAATGGCGGTTTCCGTAAACCACCAGGGCAACGGTCAGGGCGCCGTTTCCCTGGATGGCATTTAAATATTTCAATAAGACATTGGGAACCCGGCCGGCGTAAACGGGTACGCCGGCTACAACGATATCCTGTTTGGAAAAAGAGGCGGGGTCTTTTCTGTTGTCCGGCAATGTAAAATCAACATGAGCAACTGATGTGACGCCATAGCGCTTCGCCAGCTCTGCGGCAATGGCGTCCGCGATTTTCCTGGTTGTTCCTGTAGCGCTGAAATAAAAAGTTTTAAAAGAGTTATTGATCATGTCGGCTCCGTTTCACATAAAATGTTCTCATTTCCCCGGGCGCATGTGCTCCGGCATCTGAACGGCAACCACTTCGCCGGTTGCGCAAACCTTACCGCCCGCGATCAGCCGTGATTCGACCACGACTTTACGCCCCTTGATTTCTTTGACCTTCCCGCGAACCTCAATCGGGCCGTCAAGCGGCGTGGGCAAAAGATAGTTCACATGGAACGAAGCGGTCAGAAACCGGATCGGCGGCTGCGAATCCATCTCGCGGTTTTCCGCCCGGTATTTGGCCGCCGCGGCAGTCCCCGTGGAATGGCAGTCGATGAGCGAGGCGATCAGGCCTCCGTAAGCGAAACCCGGCACGGCCGTATAATAAGGTTTCGGTTGATGAATGCAGACGGATTCTTCGCCGTCCCAGTAGCTTTTGATTTGCAGACCCTGTTTGTTGAGACTTCCGCAGCCGTAACAGTGGCTCAAATCGTCCGGATAATAATCCTGAAATGCTTTTTTTGTCATGAAAAACCTCGCAGTTCGTATCTCGTCGCTCGTATCTCGTATCTCGTGAAGCGTGAAGGGTTAGGCGTGAAGTGTTAGGAGTAAAAAAAAAGCTTGCAGTTTCTGTGCGGCATACGCCGCACTCCGCTGCGCTTTGCTCTGCCTTGTACTTATCGCCTTTTTCCTTTCGCCTTCAACCTTTCACCTCACTCCTCACTCCTGCCGCCTTACTCAAAAGTAAGCTTCGTCCCCGCCATGTTCAGAATGAACTGCCCGGGCATTTTCTTTTCGATTTCCATCATCGCCTTTCGCCCGGTGCAATGCGTCGGGATGACGTATGCCGGAGAGAATTTTTGCAGCTCTTCCGCCGTGCGCCCGATGATCGGCTCGAAAAACGGGCCGGACAGGTGGAAGCCGCCCATGACGGCATGAACCTGACTGACACCCGTGACCTCAACAGCATATTGGACCGTGTTGACGATGCCCGCATGCGCGCAGCCGGAAAGAATCACCAGACCTTTGTTCTTCAGATTCGTGATCACCGACGTGTCGTCCTCAATGGCGTCCCGGACTTCCTTGCCTTCTTCCAGGCGGTGGGCGATGGGGAAGCCTTTTTCAAAATCCGTCCGACGCGGGATGCCGCCCAGGAATAAAACCGTCCCGTCCAGCAGAGGGTAGGGGGTTTCGCTTTCCACCAAATCGAAGCCCGCGTCTTTGACCCCCTCGCGCGTCACCTTCGGGAAATAGAATTTGAGTTCTTCGCCCAGCT
>CAZPTW010000059.1:0-10807 GCA_964589235.1 uncultured Smithella sp.
CCGCGGCGCCGACGGAAACCAAAATCATCTTGGCGCCGGAGAGTTCCTCCAAGCGGTTGAGATACTTTCTGGCATTTTCGGGAAGTTCATTCATGTTCAAGGCCCCGGTGATATTTTCGTGCCATCCGTTGAATTCCTCGTACACCGGGATGCATGCCGACAAATCTTTCAGGTTTGCCGGCACTGCGTGGGTGATCAGGTTGTCTCCCATGCGATAGCCTGTGCAGATTCTCAATTTCTCAAGGCCGGTCAAGACATCCAGTTTGGTGATGGCCAGTTTTGTGATGCCGGAGACGCGAACGGCATGCCGCACCAGCACCATGTCCAACCAGCCGCAACGCCGCTTGCGTCCGGTGGTCGCACCGAATTCCTGTCCGACTTTCTGGATATGGTCGCCGATATCGTCTTGAAGCTCTGTTGGAAAGGGACCCTCGCCGACACGGGTGGTGTAAGCCTTTACAATACCGACCACCCTTGAAATTGCATTGGGACCGATGCCGCTGCCGCATGACGCATTTCCCGAAGCGGTGTTGGATGACGTGACGTAGGGATAGGTCCCATGGTCGACATCCAGGTGGCATCCCTGCGCGCCTTCAAACAAGATTCTTTTGCCCTTTTTGATTTCGGTATCGAGAATCAGGGAGGTATCCGCGACGAACGGCTTGATCTTCCGAGCGAACTCCAAATACTCCTTTGCAATTTTGTCCGCAGAGAGGGGTTCCTGGCCATAGAGGTCTTTCAGCAGGAAATTTTTCTCTATCAAGGCATGCTCCAGTTTTTCCAGGAACAAAGGTTCGTCCAAGAGATCACCGATCCGGATGCCGATGCGGGCGACCTTGTCCTCATAAGCGGGGCCGATCCCGCGGCCGGTGGTGCCGATTTTTTTCCCCGAAGACTTTGCTTCCCGCGCCTGGTCGAGGCGCTTGTGGTACGGCATGATGACATGCGCTTTTTCACTGATGTAGAGCTTTGTGGAGGAGGGGAGAATCCCCGCTTGCGTCAGTTCGTCGACTTCTTTCAGAAACACCGCAGGGTCAAACACGACACCGTTGCCGATTACACAGATCTTGTCTTCGTGTAAAACGCCCGACGGGATCAGGTGCAGAATCGTCTTCCTGCCGTTGACGACGAGGGTGTGTCCGGCGTTGTTGCCTCCCTGAAAACGGGCGACGACATCCGCCTGGGCGGTATAAAGATCAACAATTTTTCCCTTTCCTTCATCACCCCATTGGGTGCCTACAACCGCAACATTGGCCATGGTTCTTCTCTTTCTTACAGTTTAATTGGAGTGACGGAAATGACGTGGGGCAATTTCCGCAGTTTATCGAGAACATCCGAGGAGACTGGAGAGTCGGTATTCAAAATAACCAATGCCTTTTTGGCCGCCGCGTCCCGGCTCAAATGCAAACGGGCGATATTGACGTTTTGGTTACCCAGCGTGGTTCCTAAATTGCCGATTACACCCGGGCGGTCTTCGTTGGAGACGGCAAGCATGTACCCCTCCGGGATGATTTCCACCGTAAAATCATTGACACGGACAATGCGGGGATTGTTTTTCCCGAAGACGGCGCCCGCGGTCCGGCTTGTTTCTCTGGAGGTTTTGACGAAAAGCGAGATCATGTTTGTAAAGTCAATGCTTTCCGTACTTTTGGATTCCACGATCTTGATGCCCCGTTCCCTCGCGATGATCGGCGCATTGATGAAATTGACAGGCTCGTTGAGAATCGGCTCCAAAATGCCTTTGATCAAAGCCATGGTGATCGGAACGACATTGTGTTCCAGGATATCTCCGCTGTATTCAATGTTGACATCCTGAATCGCGCCGGACAGAAGCTGGGCCTGGAAGGTTCCAAGTTTCTCCGCCAACTCCAAAAAAGGCTTGATCTGCAGCATCACGTCATAACTCACCGACGGAAAATTGACCGCGCCTTTGATTTCTCCTGTCGTGAAATAAGCGGCGACCTGGTGGGCGATGGCGATGGCCACATTGGTTTGCGCTTCGTCGGTGGACGCCCCCAGATGTGGCGTGCAAATCACGTTGTCCAATCCGATCAAACCCATATTTTTCGTGGGCTCTTCCTCAAAGACGTCTAAGGCCGCGCCGGCGACTTTCCCGGATGTCAAAGCGTTGAAAAGCGCTTTTTCGTCGACGATGCCGCCTCGAGCGCAATCAATCAAGAAAACCCCGGTTTTCATCTTGGCGAAAGCCTCTTCATCGAGGAGATGTTTCGTTTCCCGGGCCAGCGGTAAATGAAGCGTGATGAAATCCGAATTGGCGAAAATCTCATCCAAATCGACCAGTGGAACGCCCATCTGGACGCCGACGTCCGGAGAGATGAACGGATCGCAGGCGATCACATTCATTTTGAGGCCGCGGGCTCGGTCGGCGACGACCGACCCCACACGCCCAAGTCCGATGATCCCCAGTGTTTTGTTGCAATATTCATTGCCCATGAATTTTTCTTTTTCCCACTGGCCGGCTTTCATCGACGCGGTCGCCTGCGGGATTTTCCGCGCAAGCGACAGCATCATGGCGATGGTATGTTCCGCGGTGGTGACGGTGTTGCCGCCCGGCGTGTTCATGACCACAATGCCTCGCTTGCTGGCGGCGGGAATGTCGATGTTATCCACTCCCGCGCCAGCGCGTCCGATCACCGCCAGTTTGGGCGCCGCGTCGATGATCTCCGCCGTGACTTGCGTCGCGGAACGAACGATCAAAGCATCATAGTTTTTGATGACGGATTTTAACTCCCCGGGCGTCATTTGAGTTTTGATGTCGACTTTCACCCCCGCCGTGTTCCCTAAAATTTCGACGGCTTCGGGGGCTATCGCATCGCTGACCAGTACACGTTTCATGACGTCATCCCAAACGTTTTGGGCCGTTAGAGGCTTTTGACCTTTTCATTGAACACTTTTTCCAGCTCGGCCAGCGCCGCTTTGAGATCTGCCTCTTCAATAGTGGGGCCACACCAGAAGCGATAACCGGCCGGCGCGTCTTTGTAAGAGTTGATGTCATGAGCGACGTTTTTCTTGCTTAACTCCGACGCGATACTCTTCAAAAACTTGCTTTTTGCATCAGCGTCCAAGGCCGCCACTTTCGGATGTGTCACAGACAGGCAGACGGAGGTATTGGAGCGGATGTTGGGATCCGCGGCCAGAAACTCGATCCAGTCGGTTTTGGCCACCCAATCCTCGACGACCTTCAAATTGGCCTTGCTTTTTTTGATCAAACCGTCGAGGCCGATTTTACCCGCCCATTCGAGCGCGTCGATGTAATCTTCCACGCAGAGCATGGACGGGGTGTTGATGACGTCGCCTTCGAAGATGGCCTTGTTGATTTTGTCCCCCTTTTTGAGGCGGAAGATTTTCGGCATGGGCCAGGGCGGCGTATAGGATTCCAGACGGGCGACCGCTTTCGGACTCATGATCATCATGCCGTGCGCGGCTTCACCACCCAAGCATTTCTGCCAAGAGAACGTCAGCACATCGACTTTGCTCCAGTCGATCTCATTGGCGAACGCGTAGCTTGTGGCGTCGCAAAGAGACAAGCCTTCACGATCGGCGGGAATCCAATCCCAATTCGGAATACGCACGCCGCTCGTGGTGCCGTTGGCGACGAAAACCACATCCGTTTTCCAATCCACTTTGGAAAGATCGGGAATCTTCCCGTAATCGACTTTGATGATGGTCGGGTTGAGCTTCAACTGCTTGTTGACATCTGTCGCCCACCCGTCGGAAAAACTTTCCCAAACTAAAACGGTCACGGGTTTGGGCCCCAAAAGTGACCACATCGCGCATTCAAAGGCGCCTGTATCTGAAGCCGGCAGAATGCCCACAAGGTAATCTGACGGAATGTTTAACACTTTGCGAGTCTCATTCATCGCTTTGACGATTCTTTCTTTGCCCAGTGCGGAACGGTGTGAGCGGCCGACCGGCGCGTTCTTCAGCGCGTCGATACTCCACGCTGGCCTCTTGCTGCAGGGACCGGAACTAAAATTTGGATTTTGCATAGATAACCATCCTTAAAAAAAATTTCTCAATGCTGTCACTTTTCATACCAGCATCAATGGTTTTTCTCAAGGAATTTGAACATTAATCACCCCCTCCCTGACCGACGGTCCGGGGCGATTTCGGCTATATGTCCGAAAATTCAAGAAAATGAGAACATAGGCATTTTTTGACGGGGCCTAGGAAAAAAATAAGGTGGAAAGGAAAAAGGGCTCACCGGATTTGCATTCCCAGGCGCGTTGGGCTTTTATGCCGATACGGGGCCGTCCGTGGGGCAAAAATCAGAGGATCTTTCTTTGCGCACCGGGTTGGTCAGGCTTCCCACGCCTTCAATTTCGACGGTGATTGTATCGCCTTCCTTCAGAAACAAAGGGGGGGTGCGGGTAAACCCGACACCTTCAGGCGTCCCGGTCAGAATCACAGTGCCGGGCAGGAGCGTCATGGAGCGACTCAAGTGACTGATGATGGACGAAATATCGAAAATCATGTCTGATGTGTTTGCCTCCTGCACGATCTTGCCGTTCAAGATCGCGCGGATGGACAGTCGACCGGGGTCGACGATGTCATGTCGCGTCACCAGGCAGGGCCCCAGGGGGCAAAACGTGTCGAAACTTTTTCCTCTGGACCATTGGCCTTTCTGCTTGTCGAACTGCCAGTCGCGGGCGCTCACGTCATTGGCACAGGTGTATCCCAAAACGTAATCCATAGCCTCCGCTGATGAAACGTTTTTGGCCTGTCTGCCGATGACGACGGCCAGTTCCGCTTCATAGTCGACACAATCGGGTCCCGCCGTCGGCAAAAGAATGGGGCTTTCGGGGTCGGTGAGGCTGCTTGTGGATTTGAGAAAGAGGATCGGTTGGTCGGGATAGGACATGGCGGTTTCATCGCCGTGCTTTTTATAATTGATGCCAAGCGCCAGAATGTTTACGGGAACAATCGGCGCCAGAAGCTTTTTAATTTTCGCCACTTGATTCGTGAGGAGACGGTCGCCTGAGGTCATATCCGTCTGGAGAATCCGGGCTTGATCCGGGCAATCCGGCGAGACTTCTCCATATCGGGTCTTTCCTTCTTCATCGATGAAACGGATGATTTTCATGTTACCAAAGCTCCTTTTCAAGAATGGCGTTGAACTGGGCGAACACTTTGCGGTCGCTCAAGATGGAATCATGGGTACAATCGAATCCATACGATTTCGTCGCGTAGGCGAGCACTCGCTCATCGACGGCTTTGCGACCGGCTAACGTGTCGTTTTTGCCATAAAAATTGTAGTGACGCACGGTCGCCGGCATCTTGTGCGAGAGGGTGTTTTTGATAAAATCACTTTGCGATCCCAAATCCACCCAGACGGGAATGCTCTTATGCGTGAGGGTTTGCGACGCGTCAGCGAGACCAAAACCGCTCCAGGGCGTTGCAAAGGTCACAAGCAGCTTGACAAACGGATTTCGCTTTTCTGAGACATACGTGTTGAGGAAGTAACGCGCGGTGAGACCGCCGACACTGTGGGCGGTGATGACCATTTTCTGAAAACCGTATCTTCTATGGAGTTCGCCGAGTTCCTCGTTGAGAAGCGCGGCCGCCAGGGGAATCCGAATGCCTGATGGATAATAAAAAAACCAAGGCTGATAGCGGTTGAGGTCCAGACGCATGTAAAGGTATATCCAGTTATAAGGGCTCCCTTCCGTGCCGTGGATGAAAAGAATGGGGATCTTTTTGGGATGATACGGCTCCGTGAGGTAAATATGCGCCCCGAACGATTTCATAAAAGATGACGGATTCCAATAACCGGTCTGGGCGTTTTCCAGGGAAAAGTATTCGGAATAAATTTTTTGAATTTGGCCGTTTTGGGTCACCTGTCGAATCATAGGATGGGGCGGATTCAAGCTCGAAGGAAGAGGGTATTTGAGCGCCTGTCTGCGGGGTTTGGAGATTTTGATGACGATATCGGTGATCAGTGCGCCTTCATGGACGGGAATATCGGCTGGCTTCTCATCTGTCCCGAAGCAGCCGGAGATCTCGTTTTCTTCATAAATTCCATTGCCGTTGTCATCCGTGAATGCGCAAAGGTGATAGCGGCCTTCCGGCAAATAGAGCATGAAAGAAGGTCCCCCGTCGATCATGGCGTACCCGGAGATTTCCGGATCGCCGGTGGAGATGCGATAGGCGGCGACGAGTGTTGAGGTTCCGTTGTGGCGGCCGCCCGAGAGTCTTCCTTTGATCACAGCGGAATTGTAAACGGGAGCGCTTACCCCGCTTTGTTTTCTTTCCGGTTTGGCCAAGACGTCATCTGCCGATGGAATGTTGAGGTAACTGCATCCGGCGATACCCAAAAGCGCAAGGCAGGCCAGGCAACAGGCGATGAACAGGCAAAAGGATGAATTCAAGCGATTCATTGCAGTCGACTTCTCTTTTCCAGATAAGCGATGGCATTTTGCCGATTGTTTTTTCGAGCCATATCCAAAGCCGTCTGTCCCGCCTGATTTTTTAGGCTGATGTCAGCGCCTTTGGCCAAGAGAATCAAAAGAATCTCATCCAAACCAGACGAGGCGGCGGCCATCAGCGGTGTGGTTCCTTCTTGATCCCGGCAGTCGATGACGACGTTTTTCTTGAGCAGAGAAGAAACGATGTTCGGCAGGTTGGCCTGCACGGCCAAATGCAGCGCCGTTTGCCCTTGACGGTTGGCGGCATTGAAATCTTGTGGTTTCGTCAAGAGATAGGCCGCAGTATAGTCATAGCGGCTTTTGAGGCTTTTCATCAGGGGTGTTTCACCTTCCTCGTCTAGAACTTTCACGGAAGCGCCTTTGGTCACCAGAAATTCGACGTTGCTTTGATCTCCTCTCTGGGCCGCCAGGTGCAATGGGGTCCGGCCTTTCTTATCGCGGATGTTGATGTTGGCGTTGTGTTTGATGAGCATCGTGGCGATGTCATAGATGCGGTAGTCAAAGGCCAGATGAAGGGCTGTTTCACCAAAACCGTTTTGAAGATCCAGACCTTTGCCTGTCTGGAGGAGAAGGGGGATGCTGTCCCAGCTTTTATTATAAATCGCCCACATCAACGCGGTGTAGCCGTGCTTGTCCTGGTAAGTGGGGTCGGCACCCGATTGCAAAAGCATATCGACGATGTTCGCGTGCCGCTCGTTGACGGCGACCATCAGGGGTGTGCGTCCGTCCCTGTCCTGATAATTGATGTTCGCCTGTTTGATCAGAAAGTAATCGGTCAGGCCGTCATGGCCGTGCTGGATGGCGTACATCAACCCCGTCCACGAGTAGGCATCGATCGCATGAACATCGACGAGCTTTTCTTCGATGAGCCGCATCACGATGGCGATATCGCCTTTTCGGGAGGCTTCGAAGTAGGCGCTGTGCGGAGAAGCGTAAGCCGCGGCGACAGCGCTGTTTTGTTGTTGTATGGTGGGAGGCGCGCAGGAGCCTGCCGCGATGACGCAAAGGATCAACCCCCCAAGTTTTCGGTGCAATCGTTTCATGTCGACGGTCCCCTCCAGATGGATCACGGAATGACGGACCGAAAAAATGTAGCATGATGTCTGCGGGAATTCAACCGCCGCTTTGTCCGGAATTGAACTTGTCATCTCCCCGCGGTTTCCTGTATATTTCAACGAGGCGGTGTCGCGTTAGAGTCCTCGGCGGTCACGTCAAAAAGAAAGGTTCGGTTCCATGAAGGAGTTTTGGGATAATATCAGCACTTGGCCGGTCTTGAAATGGGTGGTCCTGGTTTTGGTGGCGGGATTCATCGGACAATTCGGAAAGATGATGGCCGATGCGATCATGGAAAGGGTGCGTCGCAGACGGGCGGGGCGTCCGACAGCCGATACCCCGGGATTCTTCAAAACGCCGCCTTCTGATTCAGCGGGTTCGGCGTCATCCGACCCGCCCGGCATCTCCGAGGTATCTGCCGGCATTCCCGATAAAAAATATTCAAAAGCCCTGGCCAAAGCCAGAAAAAAAGAAGCGAAGAAGAAATGATCGTTTAGGATCGACAGAAGCGTTGTCCAGGATTTACGATCCGCCCTCCGCTTTTTTCTTTTTGCTCCCCGAATACAGGTCGTATTCAAGCAGGCGGCATTCAATCTCGCCGTTGTAGAACGTCATCCTTCGTTTCGTTTTCAAGCCGATTTTCTTGATCATCTCGAAGTTACCGGTGAAGATATAACCGCGATAGCCCCGCCCGATGCTTTTGAGGAAATGACCGCAGTTTTCGTAGAGCGTTTCCAGCCGATTAAGCGACGATGAGCGGTCGGTCGCGTCTTTGCGTTCGGCGGCTTTGCGGATGATGACCGAACGTCCCGGCGCGATTTCTTTGACACGGTCCGATGTCACAGGCGATGCCTGGATGGGTTGCATGCGCTCACCATAAGGCGGGTTGAGAATGATCACGCCGCCGCCTCCCGGAACGGGGGTTTTTTCGAAAGGGCAGACCTTGAATTCAATCAGATGGTCGACGCCGGCGGTTTGGGCATTGAGACGGGCCGCCGCCACGGCTTTCGGATCGAGATCTGAGGCGATGATGGTTGACGGCAGGGTCTTTTTGGATTCCTTGCGGGCCTTTTTGTACAGCGCTTGCCAACCCTCCCGTGGAAAATCTCGGATGTGCATGAAGCCGAAGTTGCTTCGACCAAGTCCCGGCGCGCGGTTGAGGGCCATGAGCGCTGCTTCGATCGCCAGCGTGCCGCTTCCACACATCGGATTAATCAGCGGCGTCTGGCCTGTCCATCCCGTGGACATCACGATCGCCGCTGCCAGGACTTCCTGGAGCGGAGCCGCAAGGGGAATTTTTCGATAGCCGCGCATGGACAGCCGCTCTCCGGAGGTGTCGAGGTAGAGGGTGGCCTGGTCATTTCGCCAAAACAGATGAACGACGGCACGATGCTTCTCGGGGCCGGAATCGGGACGAATGCCGAAATGCTCCCGCATCCGGTCCACAATGGCGTCTTTGGCTTTTTGATTGGCGAAGCGTGTGTCCGTGATGTCGGGATTTTCCACGATCGACGTGACACAGAGATAGGCACTGGGGCCTGATTCGTGCAGAATGGTTTCCCATGGCAGGCGGTTCATCCGGTCATAAAGCGCGGCGGGAGAAATGATTTTCCAGATTTGCAACTGATAGAGGACGCGCTGGGCCGTGCGCAGAAAAAGATTGAACAGCATCGTGTCTTTCAACGTGCCTTCGGTCTGGACGGCCGTGTCGATTTCGTTCAACACAGGAAACCCCAGGGCTTTGATCTCCGTTTTCAAAAGAGACACGGCGCCCCTGGGGCAGGTGATGAGGATTCGGCTTTTCTTTTCCCAAAGAGACATAGGCGGCTTCTAACACAGGATGGCTCGATTGGCAATCGGTTGTGGCGATGGTCGGTCAAATGGTGGGACACCGGCGGAGGACCCTGTCGGATATTCATCCAGGGTGACCCAGAGGAACCGGATGCCGGCGTCGGGCAGCTACCCGACGGTTGTCAACGGCGGCACCGGACATTGCAGAGCCAGCGCAACCACGCGCAACAGTTCGCGTTCTTCGTCCGTGACGATATGATCGGCAAAGGTGCACCGGGCGCAGGCGGATATGACGGATTTCCGGATTTGGAAAGAAGCGGAAGTCAATTCTTTGAGCGTGCGATGGAGTCTCGCGTAGGAGGGCCTTTCCTCAAAAGAAAAAACGGGTTTTCGTGCGGCGAGTTCCGGGATGGCCGTGATTCCTTCCAGGAAGGCCTTCTGGGCTTTTTCCGGGACACCGGGGCTGCCCGCGCTGGCGAGCGCTGAAAGCAAAACGACGATGTGGAGTCCCACCTGTGAGTAAGAAAATTTGGTCACGTCGGCAAACAGGTTGGAGGGCGGGTTTAAGGCCGTTTCCAGAATCCATTGAACGGATAGTTCAAAAAGACTGACCGTGCCGTCGGCGTTGATCAGAGCCTGCAAGATCAAAAGGAAATTTCTTTTTTCCATGCCGGTCAATTTCCCAAGCGCCGGAATCGCAAGTTCAATCAGGGGTAATTTCAATCTCTGCGGCAGATCGGCGAGCGTTTGGCTTAGGCTTGTGATGGAGGCGGCGTCGGTTTGTACCACAAGGGATCGGTTGAGGGCCGTCCGCTGCAGGTCCTGCGACGGGGAATCACCGTGCATCAGAAGTGCATAGATCACGCGTGCCGCGCCTTGGGGGGATTGAACGGTTCGCCGGATATCCTCTGGAATGGCGTTCAACAGGGTCTGACTTTGTCTGATATCGTTTGGTTTCGGGCGACCGACGGCCTCGACGACGACGGCCGCCGATGCCGTCGCGAGCGGTGATCCCGGAGGAATGCTGAGATCGGCGCTTCGGTAAGGAAACAGATACTGGGGTTTGGGGGTTTGACGGCTGTCTGAAATGGCGACATATTTCCCGTCAAAGGACGGATCCAGAAGGCGGATGCGGTCGGCAAGCGGTGGGTGGGTGGACAGGAAATTGAAAAGCGCATCCGGATGGCTTTCACTGAAAAACAAGTGGCTGGCCTGTCCGGCCTCAGGTGCGCCGATGCGTGACCCGAAGGGGGCGCCTCCGATTTTCTTTAAGGCGCCGGCCAAACCCAGCGGGTTGCGCGTGAACTGGACGGCGGATGCGTCCGCCAAAAGTTCCTGCTGGCGGGATATGGCGCATTGCATGATTCGGCCCAGAAAGGATCCCAAATAACCGATGACGGTCAGGCAGAAACCCGCGATGACGGCCGGTATCCCCGCGCGAAAGGAAATCCGTCCACCGGAGAGAAATTTTCGTCCGGCAAGCCCTAAAAACAAAATTCCGTAAAGGATGCCGATCA
>CAZPTW010000060.1:0-10771 GCA_964589235.1 uncultured Smithella sp.
TGACCCGGGCCTCATAGGCGGAAGGCGAAATCCGAATGGCTTCGCGAAAATGCATCTTGGCCTCCTCCAGTCGACCATGGTCCGCCAAGGCGTTGGCCAGATTATAATGAGCCAACGTATTCTTCTCGGTGACGCGCAACGCCCGCTCATAAAGCGTGATGCTGCTTTGCCAAAAGCCGACTTGCCGCCAAGCCAAAACCGCCATCGCGGCGACGAAGATCGCGCCGACCCATCCGATCATCTTCTTTGAAAAGGGGCCGCGTTTGAAGAATTCGGGAAGGACCCAAGCCAGCACGATGGTGATGCCGATGGAAGACAGGTAGGCGTAGCGATCGGCCCACGCATGCTTCCCCACTTGAACGACACCGATGACCGGCATCAATACAATCACATACCAAAACCACCCGACCAGCAAGGCCGGGAAACGCCGGTAGCCCAAAATCGCCGCCGCGGTCGCGCCCAGAAAGAAAACGACACCCAAGACGATTTTCCAAGCCGAAAGATCGGCGACAAAGGGATAAAAAACCGCCAGCCCCAGCGGGTAGAAGACGTGCGCCACATACCGCATATAAGACACAAAGGCGTTCGCGATCCTTGAACCAAAAGGCCAGGAAGCCAGCGTCATCACGTCCTGCGCATAAAGCGTCAGGCCGGCGAAGACAACAGAGAGGAAAAAGAAGGGGGCTTTTTCTTGGATCTGCCAAACCGGAATAATCCCGATCGACGGCGGCAGGGAGGTATCGGTCGCGGGAAAGACCCTCCGCCCGACCTTTGCGTTTTCCGGGGAAGGCCTGCCGGATATCTTCCTTGTTTTTTCAGCATCGGGGGAAGCCCCCCATTTCCGTCGCAGCCGCCCAAGCGGCCAGTAATCCAGGAGAAGCATGACAATCGGAAGGGTGATCACAATCGACTTGCTCATCAATCCGCAGGCAAAGCTTATCAGCACCGCCGCGTAGCGTCGCCAATGAGGCTTTTCCGTGTACCAGACATAGAAATAGAGGGTCAGCATCCAAAAGAAACCGCTGACCATGTCCTTGCGCTGCGCAACCCAAGCCACCGATTCCACATGAAGGGGATGAATGCCGAACACGGCGGCGACAAAAGCCGACGGCCAAAGCGCTTTGGTCAATCGAAAGAAAAGCGCGAACAAAAGGAGCGTCGACAAGAGATGCAAAATCAGATTGGTGACGTGAAATCCATTTGGATTCAGACCGAAAAGCTGAGCGTCCAACATCAGCGAAAGCCAAGTCAGAGGATGCCAAAACTCCGCTTCCATCGTCGTGAACGCCCAAACCACGCCGGAAGGCGTCAAGCCCTCCTGAACATGTCTGTTGTCGGTGACGTAAACGTCATCATCGAACGTGATAAACGGGTGATCCTTGACCTGCCAGAAGACCGCAACCGTCAAAACGATCAGAACCACACACACGACCCCCCTCTGTTTCCGGGGGGCAACATTGAAGGTCTGGGACATCGCTCTTTTTTCGCCTCCATGCATTCAAAGATCAATCCATGTCCGATGGGTTGAACGTACCCAAACGTTGGAACAGACGGCCGGATGTGGATCATCCGGCCGTCTGTTTCACCGGCTTTAGCCGTTATGTTTTGCTGTAGTCGTAGACGCCCCGGCCGGATTTTCTTCCGAAATAGCCCGCGCGGACGAGTTTCCTCAAGAGTGGAGCGGGACGGTACTTATCCCCCAGTTCCTTTTGCAGCCCTTCCATAATTCTTAAAAGGGTGTCCAGACCGACCAGATCGGAAAGAGCCAAGGGGCCGATGGGGTGATTACAACCCAACATCATGCCCTTGTCGATATCCTCCGGTGTCGCCAACCCCTCGTCCAGAACGAAAAAGGCCTCGTTGAGCATGGTGCACAAGAGACGATTGACTACGAACGCAGGCGCCTCCTTGACGACAATGACGTCTTTACCGATTTTTTTGCCCCACGCTTTCGCGATCTCCAGCGTTTCCGGAGACGTCTGGTAACAGCAAATGATTTCCAAAAGCTTCATCACAGGGACGGGATTGAAAAAGTGTGTCCCGATCACCTTGTCCGGTCTCTTGGTGACAGAGGCCATTTCCGTGATACTCAAGCCCGATGTGTTGGTGAAAAAAAGACAGTGCGGTGGAACAATCCCCTCGAGCTCTTCATAGACTTTCTTCTTGACCTCCATCACTTCGATGACGACTTCCACAACCACGTCCGCGCCGGAGGCCGCTTCTTTCATATCCAGCGTGGGTTTGATACGACCGAGAACGGCTTCCATCTGTTCTTTGGTGATCCTGCCCTTGTCTACGTCTCGGGCCAGATTCTTTTGAATGGTTTTCATGCCGTTGTCGATGAACCTCTGCTCGATATCCCGCATCGTCACGTCAAAACCCGCCGCCGCGCAAACCTGGGCAATGCCATTGCCCATCAGTCCCGCGCCCAACACGCAAATTTTCTTAATGTCCATAATGACCTCCAAGCATATTATGTCAGCGGTTTTAAACCGCTTCAAAAGCCATCGGTTGACGGCAAAAGACGCTAGCAGACCGAAAGCCCGCAAGTCAAGAAAAATGCCTGTCATTTTTTATTGAATAACCAACGATGGTATGTCAAAATCCATTATGCACATTTTGATTGACGGCTACAATTTGATTCGCCAGTCGGCGGACTTCAAACGCTTCGAGCGGCACAGTCTGGAGGCGGGCCGAAATGCGCTCATCCAATGGCTTTCTGAATACAAGCGACGAAAGAACCATTTCATCACTGTGGTATTCGACGGGTGGGTTTCCGGCGCCCCGCTCGAGGAACGGGACAACATCGCAGGCGTCAACATCATTTATTCGCCCCGAGGCGTCAAGGCCGACGATATCATCAAAAGAATCGCGGCATCCGCCGAGGAAGAGATTCTGGTGATCTCCTCGGACCGCGAGATCTCGTCCTTCGCCGTGCGCCGAGGCAAGGCGGCTTTGTCGTCCCTTGAATTCGAAGCGATCGTCAATCGTCATCTGACGCTATCCGCCCCCCTCTCTCGGATGGACCAAAAGGACGAAGACGCCGAGCGTGCCACCCGCAAAAAAGGCCCCTCCCGAAGGCCATCTCGCGCCCAAAAGCTCATGCAATCCAAAATCAAAAAGCTTTAGCCCCCTTCCGTCTGGCTTATGCCTCCAGAAAGGGATCCACGGGGTGATCCGTCGATGAAAAAAAATTTTCCATTTCGTTTTTGCGCGTTGAGCCGAATCGGATTCCTTTCAAGGACGCATCAACAAATGGACCGCTTACGGGCATACACCAAGGAGGAACGACGCGAAGAAACGTGAGGCTTTTCTCAGGAAAAGGAGAATCTTTCATGAGCGAGCGCCCATCCGCTTGGCTTGATCTTTCGTTCGTCGTTTTGCTTTCTTGTTTTTCTTGGTCTGCTCTCTAAGCGGCCGCCCCGTCGAATCCGACATCGTGAGGTCACCCATTGCCACGCAAGGCCGGGACGCTTCAGACGACCCCCATCGTCGTCACGCCACGCGGCCGGGGAAAGTCGGTGAATCATCCGCCTTGCCTTGGGGACGATCCAGACCAAGCCGCGGAACATTTCACAGAGTGCAGGCTTTGACCAAAAATCTCTCCAGGAGCCATCGCGGATCCGTGACGGAAGACTTCATCTCCCGGTCAATATCCACGAGATCATCCAAGTAAGCGGTTAAAACCGGATAAGAAAAACGGCCGCAGTTTCGAAGGGCGTTGAAGATGACATACGGATGTTTGCGCATCAGCACATCATCCTTCGGTGAGAAACTTTCGGATATCCGGGCGACCACCGGATAAACATTTTTTTGAAACCACGCGAAATCCATGGACGGCTTTATATTGGGAAGCTTGCCGGATGAAATCAACACAGAGGCGTGCGTGATCATGCGGATCTCGCGGGTGATCATCGCCAAAATCATTAAATGATGCTCTCCCTGATCCAGCAGGGCTTTCAGCGCGGTCAGCGCGGCGGCCGCGTTTTTTTCCGCAAGCGCGTTGGTCAAATCAAAGATCGAATCATCTTTTGTCTTTCCGACCACCTCTTCGACATCCGCCTCTTCGATCACAGGCCGCTCCCCCACGTAGAAAATCAGTTTCTGGAGCTCGTTGAGAGACGAGCGGAGTTGATAACCCGTTTTTCTGCCCAATGCTGTCCAAGCCCCTTCGGTCAGGGTTTTCCCGACACGGGCGAGTTGCTTTTGCGCTTCGGCTTTGAATGATTCCTTGGCCGCTTTTTCGCCTTTGGCTGCGGAGAAATGCAAAACGATACCGATTTTTTCGATGACCTTAAAAATCTTCGTTCGCTTGTCCACCACATCGGCGGTCAAAATCAGACAATTTCCCGCAGGCAGCCCCGCCGCGAACAACGTCTCGAATTGCTCCGATACGTCGGCTGCTCTTTGCGTCCCCCCCCCGCGGCCGGCGCAAAGCTCGATGACCTTGGGCAACCACAGGTGACGATCCTCGCCGGAATCACCGTCCACGGCGCTTTGCCATTGCTCGTCGGTGATCTTTTGCCAGCCGTTCCCCGCCAGATCCTCCCAGACAAAACCGGTGATTTTCAAAAATGCTCGAAAACCGCCGATCGCCTTTTCCGGATCGGCATCCAGGTGGGCGCGAATTTTGCGGATCAAATCACTGACGTTGTCTCTGGACTGAAAAAGCGTTGAGTTCTTGACGACGACAACTTTCCCACCGCCCAAAAGCGAAGGGGACATCAGATGATCTTTCAAGAGATCAAAGTCGGCGTTTTCGCCATCGACTTGGATGAGGCCGAAATCTCGGTCGCGAGGCGGGACGAGCGTCTCCAGAATTTGGCCCAGCGCCTCTTCCAGCAGATACTCTTCATCGCCGAACAAGAGGTAACAGGGCGCTATTCTTCCTTTCTTCAAGTCGGAAATGGTTTTTTCCAGCGTCATACCATGATCTCTTCAGAAACGACGGCTGCTTAGACAATGACATATTTTTTGATGTGTTTGACGACATCGGCGGGATCGTCGATGACCTGAATCATTTCGAGATCTTCCGGGGAAATCATGCCGCAAGCGAGCATGCTTTGATTGAGCCACTCCAAAAGTCCGCTCCAATAATCCCTCCCCATGAGAATCAAGGGGAAGCTTTTGACTCTTCGTGTCTGAATCAACGTCAGGGCTTCGAAAAATTCATCCATGGTTCCGAAACCGCCCGGCATAATCACGTAGGCCAGCGCGTACTTGATAAACATCACTTTGCGGATGAAGAAATACTTGTATTCAATCCGCAGATTCGCGAAAGGGTTCGGTTTCTGTTCAAAAGGCAATCGAATATTCAGCCCGACCGATCGACCGCCGGCTTCCGCCGCGCCCTTATTGACCGCCTCCATGATGCCGGGACCTCCGCCGGTGATCGCGCTGAAACCGTTTTCCGCCAGCAACCGACCGAGTTTTTCTGCGATTTGATAGTAGGCGTCCCCCGGCTTGGTTCGCGCGGAACCAAAGACGGTCACGGCATTATGGACTTTTGACAACGCCTCGATGGAATCGACAAATTCCGCCATGATCCGGAAGACTCGCCACGACTCGCCTGCAGAAAGAGAGTCAAGCATGTATTGTTTGTCATCCATAGATCAATCCTCCGCCGAAAAAAGAAAAGAGCCGATCCGCCCGGACCAAAAGCCCAGACAGGACGCTTTTCAATCTTCTCCCCTTTGAGAAGATCAACAAGGCCTCAGACGATACAACGTGTGACTAGCTGCTTCGACGGCGCTGCACTTTGGCCAATCTGCGTCTGGCTTCGATGGTTTTTCTTTTCTTCTTGACCGACGGTTTTTCGTAAGCCCGCCGAACTTTCAGCTCTTTGAACAATCCGCTTTTCGAAAGTTTATTCTTCAAAATCTTCAAAGCTTTTTCAACATCGTTATCAATGACTTTGACTTCCAATTCTCTTCCTCCTCAGGAATAATGAAACGTTAAAAAAATATGACGACGCATATAAAAAAAGGGCAGCACGACGCCTGCTTAAACATTCTGCGCCGTCAACCACCCTCATCACACAATAATTTTGAATCACGCTCCTTGCTTGGAAATCAACGCTGGACGACGTCGTCGGTCTTGACTTCTCCTCATGATTTCCAACGGTTACCCGCAAAAAAATTTAATGGACCAGGACACCCGCAAAAGACCTCTGGCCGACCCTTTACGCAGTGAAGCTTGCATATAAGCGATTTGAAATCAAAATGCAACTAAAATAAATCCTGAACAGCAAAGCGAAATTGGCTTTGCTTTATGCCTTTCTCAGCTTTCTTGCCTCCAGAGCCAGGCGTCGCTTCGATACTTTTTGACCAACTGAGCGCTTAATTCCTTTTCGGAAGGTGTCAACGTCCCATTCGCCAGATCAATGCCCAATTCTTCAACGAACCCTTTCCTCAAAGCCTCGCAAACCTTCTCCGCCGTAGCGGGTTTCGGCGATAAATCATTCACGCCGACCACGGATTTTTTCAATTGAGCCGCTTGCTTCGGCGTGGGAGATGAAAGAATCAGAGAGGCGGTGACCCAAGGATCAAATGACAAAAGCAAGGCGCCATGCTGAAGAAACCCCCCTTTGCCTCGTGTTTGCGCACTTCCGCAGATCTTTCTGCCGTCGGCCAAAAGCTCATGTCCGGAAGGGACGGAAAAACAGCAAGACTGCAAGTCCGGGTCCGTCGCGGCCCGTTTTTTTTCCTGGGGCGCCAAGGCGGCGGAAATGCCCAAAAAAGACAGTCCCCGAGCCAAACAACGGCTGATGATTTCATAGGTCTCGGCAATGCGCTCAGGGAAAATCTTTTCATGTTGCCCGCAAACCAGACAATACGTCACCTCATCGTGATGGTAGACCGCTTTGCCGCCGGTCAATCTGCGAACGACATCCACCGCGGAAATCCGGCATTGATGAAAATTGACTTCTTTTCGAGGATCCTGGAAGTAGCCGATGGAAACAGCCGATGGCCGCCAACCATAAAAGCGCAGCGTCGGCGGACTCTGTTTTTTTAAGGTTTCCAGATAAATGGCCTCGTCAATGGCCATGTTTTCAAAGGCGTTGTTCGTTTGGTAATCAATCACCCGCCACGGCCGCATAAAAGGGGTCAGTCTGTCTCCTGTTGTAGGATGAAATCGTGGTAACCGGCGGCGTCTAAAAGATCGTCCAACTGCTCCATATCATCCATTTCAATGACAACGAGCCAGCCGGTGTCATGGGGATCGCTGTTGATAATACCGATGTCGTCATTGATGTCTTCGTTGATACTGACGATCGTCCCGCTCACACAGGCGATGAGATCGACGACGGCTTTGGTGGATTCAATGGAACCGAACGCTTCATCGCGTTCGACATAAGTATCGATTTCAGGAAATTCGATCGATAGAATTTCTCCCAAGCTTTCCTGAGCATAGTCTGTAATTCCAAGCGTGGCCATATCTCCGTCAACCCGCACCCAAATGTGCTCACGGCTGTAAAGAAGGTCTTCTGGAAATACTTTCATAGCGTTCAACCTCTGTATTTATTCTATAATGAGAAGATCTTTATTCATTTTTGTGATGATTTCGCAACTTTTTTCTTTGACGACCACTGTATCTTCAATCCGGATACCCCAGAGACCGGGATAGTAGATCCCCGGCTCGATTGTAATGACCATCCCCGACTCCAGCACATCGGATGAGTTGGGCGCCAACCGCGGCGGTTCATGAACATCGAGTCCGACACCGTGGCCGGTTCCGTGAACAAAATAGGAATGATATTTATCTCCTAGAACGCGGCGGGCCGTTGTATCCACATCCACCGCGGAGATTCCCGCACGGACCATTGCAATGGCTTCGTCGTGAGCCCGTCGCACCGCACGATAAGCATTTTTTTGCCCCTCTGTCAATTCCCCAAATGCAAAGGTACACGTCTCGTCCGAGCAGTATCCGTCGACTTTTACGCCGAAATCGATGACGACGAAATCCCCGGGTCGAAATTTGCGCAAGGTGGGTTTGGCGTGGGGAAGCGCGGCGTTTTCACCGGAGGCGACAATGGTCTCAAAGGCCACTTGCTGGGCTCCCGCCCGGCGGGCCAAAAACTCCAAATGCAAGGCCGCGTCTCTTTCCGTCCAGCCCGGCTTGATGTCACGGGCAAGCGCCGCGATCGCATTTGATCCAATAGCCGCGGCTTCTTTCATGATGGCAATTTCGGCTTCGTCCTTGCAAGCCCTCAGCAAACGCAACTGCTCCGTCAAGGCGACGAGATCGCAATGTTTCAATCTCCCCTGCAAGTCATTATACAGCTCAACACTGACAAAGGCGGCTTCAAAACCAATCCTGACGAGTCCCATCCCGGCCACCGCTTTTTCGATTCCATCCAATTTGCTTTGATACTGGGATACGACGACCCCTTGACCTTCCGTTTGGGCCTGTGTGGTGTAACGGCCGTCCACAAGCAAAACCGCCTGCGTCTGACCGACGACTAAAACCCCGTCGCTTCCGGAAAAACCGCATAAGTATCTTATATTGCTCAAATCGGTGAACAGGATGCCGTCGAGGGCAAACCCGGATAGCTTTTTTTGTAGAAGCTGAAGCGGAGGCACGCGGAAACGATCGCTCAACGGCAGCATCCTTTTTTCATTTTTTGGACATTTGCCAGCCATCCCGTCAACACATGGAGGACTTGCGCGTCTTTAAATTCCCGGGAATTCAACAAACGACCAAAAACGTCGAACAGTTCGCCGAATTTCTTTTCCATCTCGAACAACATGGCTTTGGATTCATCGACCAGGCGAATCGCGCGCCGCGCCTCCGGAGAGAGTTCGTCAGGTGAATACACGCCCTGAAGAACCTTCAGACGCTCTTCGGCAAAGACCAGCACGCCGGCAAATAACTTCTTTCCCAATAAATCATTGAAATGGCTGACATCTTTCATGTTGCACAATCATTCCCTCGCCCAGCGGCAAGATTTTGCGTTCAGGCGCAAGAAAAAAAGATTTCCCAAACGATTCACCGTGACTCGATCATCCGGAGGTATTCCTGGGCCTTTTGTGCAAAAGGCGATTGGGGCGCAAGCTTGACGACCTGCTGAAAAGATTTCTTCGCATTTTGGAAGTCATGCAATTGATAATAGCATTCCGCCAAGAAAAAATGGGCGTCCAAGAGGTTCGCGTTTTGCGCGACGGCCCTCTTCAAATAATCGACCGCGCTGACCAGATCGTTTCTTTTGATGTAAACCAGAGCGATGTTTTTTTCAATTTGCGGTTGAAGAACCCTCATCCGATCTTGTCTTAAAGCCTGATGATACCGGGATAGCGCCGTGTCATAATTTTTCAGATTGTAGTAGGCCCAACCGGAATTATAAAGCGCAAGCGCTGGGGTGGAATACAGATAATTGTCCAAGGCCCGATCGAAACAGGCGATGGCCTTTTCCCACTGACCCATATCCATGTATAAGACCCCCAGGTGGTTGTGCGCTTCGGAATAATCTTTTTTGAGATCGACCGCCTTTTGCATCCGCTCCATGGCCGGTTTCGTCAACCCGCGACCGCTGTAGGCAAGACCAAGATAATAATTGATCTCCGGATCATTCGGCGCGTATTTATCCGCCTCCAAAAGCTCCGTGAGCGCCCCAAGATATTGCCCGGCTTCCAGAAGCGCACGCCCCTTCTTCATGTAAGCGTCGGCTTGATCTCGATGCCAAGGGGAAAGGGTGCAGGAAATCAGGGAAATCCAACCGATAAGCAAGCTCAAATAAACAAAACATTTCGTCTTCATGATCAAAGAACTCAAAGAGAATCGTTTACAGTCGGGCAAAACCCCTCCTCACCTTGGAGCAGCCGCGAAGAGGGATTTTTAGGCATTCGATTACTGGCGGGCTCGGCACTGATCGATATTATCGTAATGTCTTACGCATTCGTCTTCAATATGGCCTGAACCGGATAAGATCTTCGGCGTGATGAAAATCATCAACTGCCTTTTCTTTTGAGAAATGTTCTCGGTTTTGAACAGCCACCCCAATACGGGAATTTTATAAAGCCAAGGCACGCCGCTTGTTATTTTGTCTTCCTGGTCCCGGGCCACGCCGCCGATGACAACCGTATCTCCGTCCTGGACCACAATCTTAGACTCGACTTCATTTTTGCGGATGGGAGGATTCCCCTGAAGTTTTTCGCCCTGGGCGTAATCCGGTGTATCATTGGTTGCCTTGATTTCCATGGAAATCCGCCCTTCATCCGTAATCTTGGGTTTGACTTCCAGCCTTAAAACGGCTTCCTTGAAGGTTACGGTTGCCGGCGAGTTTCCGGACGCCGGTGTGACGTAAGGCACTTCGTCACCCTGCTTGATGACGGCTTTGACATTATCCATCGTTACGACCTTGGGCGACGAAATCACTTTCCCTTTGCTGGTCGCCTCCAAGGCCTGAAGCTGCATCTCGATGAAACCACGTGCGTTCCCGAACACCAAACCGAAAGTGGGCCCCAAAACACTGGATGGGAAATTGATCGCCGCCGTCGTCAAAGGATCGGTGGTTCCCGCCTTCACCCAACCGATTTCCGAAGGATATGTGAACGTTTGGGCGTTGGACTGCGTGAGGGGATTGGTGCCCGCATAAGTGCCCAAACCGTAAGAACCGACGGATTGATTGTTGCCGTAACCCCATTGGATGCCGAGGTTCCGGACAAACTCTTCGGAGGCTTCCACAATTTTCGCTTCAATCAGAATCTGGCGGAGTCTCCCTTTTTCGACCATTGCCTGAAGCTCTTTGGCCTTGCGCTCTTCTTCCGCTTTG
>CAZPTW010000061.1:0-10757 GCA_964589235.1 uncultured Smithella sp.
CCTCCTTATTTTTTTATCCAGGAAATGGCCACTTCCCTTTTAATGACTATCCTAACTTGAAATTAACGGCGTTGAAGACACCGTCTCCGCCGTCGAATATTTTTCAATAACTTCCTGACCATTTTTTTTCACTTTCTGATTTCCTTGAATCAATCCGATCAATCCCTCGACGTAGTCTTTCATTTGACCGGCCTGTGTTTTCATCGCCTCAGCGGCGCTCGCGGACTCTTCCGCACTGGCTGCCGTCTGCTGAACCACACGATCCATCTCCGCAATGGCCCTGCTGATCTGATGGATCCCTTGTGCTTGCTCGTGAGAAGCCGCTGCGATTTCATCAACCAAATGGCCCACCTTCCCCGATATCTCAATATTTTCCATAAACGCGTCTCTTGTCTGAACCGTCAGATCACTGCTTTTCCTGACCGTATCAATGGTATTTTCAATGAGCGTCGATGTATCCTTTGCAGCATCAGCCGCTCGCATCGCAAGATTCCTCACTTCATCGGCCACAACTGCAAATCCAGCCCCCGCATCCCCAGCTCTCGCCGCTTCGACAGCGGCGTTGAGCGCCAAAAGATTTGTCTGGAAGGCGATCTCATCTATCGTTTTGATGATCTTTCCGGTCTTCTCACTGGACTCTTTCACTTCCTGAATCGATGCGGACATGGCGGACATCTGCGTTTCCACCTTTCCGACGATCTTTCTGACCTCCTCCATCAGTTTTTTCGCCTGTGCCGCGCTCTCGGCGTTTTGACGTGTCATGGATGACATCTCTTCCAGAGAAGAGGATGTTTCTTCAATGGCGGAAGCTTGTTGGGACGCCCCCGATGCCAAAGATTGGCTTACCGCCGCCATCTGATCGGATGCAGCCACCACCTGTTCTGTTCCCACCCCAAGGCCGTCTGTGATCCGATTGACCGGATCGACAATGGAACGAACAATCAAGATGACAGCGGCAACGATGATCGAAATCCCCAAAACAAGCATGATGAGATTCACTTTCATCATCTCTTTGGCATGGGCGAGAACTTCCCTTTTAGGTGCAATCGCCGCCAATGTCCAACCGACCTCTTTGCCTGATTCCAGGAAAGCCATCCGCTTTTCTCCCTGAAACTCATACTCTACCAAGCCTTGTTTTTTGCGAAGCATTTCACGACCGAAATCATAATCTTTCATGTTCATCTTCATAATCAGGTTTTTGTTTTTATGCGCAAAAACAATTCCTGTGGAATCGAATAAACACAGGTACCCTGTATCGGAGATCTTGACAGGTGAAACAAACTTTTCACTGAATTTTGTCAGATTCGGTACGCCGAAAATGACACCGATGACGCGACCGTCATGCCAGATCGGTACCGCTACGGAAAAAGTCGGTTCATTGGTGGTTCGAGAAAGAAAAACATCAGAAATGACGGTTTCCCCTTTCATGGCTTGTTTGAAATAAGTACGATCGCTAACCTTTAGTTTCCCAACCGCATCTGGAAATGAGGAAGCCTTCGCTTGACCCTGATCGTCAACCACATTGATTCGCTCGAATATAATGGAATGCTTGACCTGTTCGGCCAAGACCTGATTCGCCGCTTTGATATTTTCTTCCGAATCGTTTCTGAGAACGGCTTTATACAAGCCATTCCCTGCCGCTGTGAGCATCTCTCCCTTTGCTGCGGCAATCCACATATCCACCAGCTCAATTCTGGCTTTCGCGGTGGAAGAAAACGATTTCACCGCATCTTCATTGAAAGCTGTGCTGGATAAAAGATAAAGTATGCCGGTTGATATTCCCATCACGAGAACGACCAACCCGATCACTGGCACCAGTATTTTCTTCTTCAAACCTAATTGCATGTCATCTCCTTACTTTCTCAAGATCACTACTTTGTGTGTTTCATGGAATTCAGATGGAACCCGGTATAGGCGAGCCATGAGGACTTCTATTCTACGGATTCCGGATCGGAGATGGTATCCGAAATCGTAAAACGATGTGGCGAAAACTGAAGGGAGCAGGGTTTCGCCTTGAAGCCTGCGGCGTTTTGGACTTCCGTTTCATTGAACCGAATAGATAAAGTCCTATGGCCGCCCATTCCGGGACATCACGAGGATTCTCTTCTCTGATTCATGCAGCTGGATCTTATTCGATCACAACGAGAACCTGATCTGCTTCAACTTTTTGGCCTTCTTTGACTTTGATTTCTTTGACCGTACCTCCAGTCGTCGCACAAATGGGATTCTCCATTTTCATCGCTTCTAAAATGACCAATTCATCATCCTCTTCCACCACATCACCAATCTTCACATTCACTTTCCCGATTTTGCCTTCCATGGGTGCCAATATTTCTGTACTCATAAAAAATACTCCTTCAATTTATTCTGCTTCTGCAGGTATTTCCCTATCGGTCACTTTGCGTTGAAAGCCTCATGCTTCTAAACAAACATTTTAGTTTTCCGGGTTTCTCATTCTCCATAAAACCCTGGAATATATTCTACGACATTTTGTCGAACACGAATTTCGAAAGATGCCGGTCGTCTTGAGGCAACGGGAATGAAGGGAAAGGAATTTTTCGTTTCCTCGAGATTTCGGCCGGCTGTAATCCCACGTGTTATTCATCCTGACCTACTTTTTGTCTTCTCCAACAACGAAGATTCTATTATAAATGTTGTCGATCTTGCCGACGATCGTTTTACTTTGTCGGAGAAGATCAGCATAAAGTGGATCCAGGGCGGCATATAACTCTTTTTTCTTTTCCGGCGTCCAATGCTTCGTTTCTCCCCGCATTCTATCGATAACGGCATGATATTTTTCCATGCAGGCGGTCATGGTCTGAAAATCTGTTTTCAAATCTGCAAAAGGCTCGAATTCGAATTGATATTGTTTTATCGCCCTCATTTCCCTTTCTGCTTTAGAGCGTTTTTCGTCATATTCACTCCAAAATGCATTATCGAAAGATTGATTCATTCGTCTGTCCGACTCTTGCATGAGTTTCGCTGCTCGGCTGAATTCTCTGGATACGGAATTAAATGCGCCAAGAACATTGAGATATTCACTCGTCATTCTAATACGTTCGATATTAGACCGGTTGTCTTCAATCTTTGTACAAGCGGTGAGAATTGTCATCATCAGCGTTAAAACAAGGATGGGAATGAACCTACTCTTTTTTTTCATTTCTCGATCTCCTCAGTGTGGTTCCCAACATTGAACCGCTCATTTTCATTCATGGACTTATTATGAGACGGGACGGCATCAACACCGTCTCCGTCTCTATATAAACCGCCGAGATCGGCGTGATCAGGAGCTCTTCGGCCCAGCGACAAAATGATTTTCATCATCCGTCTTTTTAAATATGATACTGAGAATGGGAGTTGCTATCGCCGATACGAGCAGCGCTGCATAGGTTTCGTTGAATTCCTTATGAATTGGGAAGGAGCCATACTTTGCACGATACAGCACCCAGACAAAACCAACAACGGCCGTCGCAACCATAGCCCAAACACAGCCTTTTCGTGATGTATATTTCCAATACATGGCAAACAAAATGATCACGAAAATCGAACCGCGCAATGTATAGGCAAAGTAAACCATATCGAGAATTTTGATGTTGGGAATCATGGCGATTGCGATCGTCAAGACCCCGGCGATTGCCGTCAAAACGCGGGATACGGTAAAGACTTGTTTATCCGTTGCATCAGGTTTCAAAACACGTTGATAAATGTCCTTTGTGATCATTGTGCCCGCCGCCAGGATGATAGGCGAAATCGTTGATAAAACAGCGGCCAAAATGGAAGCCAGCACTATGCCGCCGGCAATAGGTTCCATGTGCATGAGCATAGTAGGCATGGCCAATTTTGCGGAAATCGCCGGATATTTGATTTTAGCGGCCATTCCCAAAAGACAGGTAAAAATACCGAAAGGTGCGACAATACAGGCCGTGATAATTGCGGATTTTCTTGCCGTTGGGATATCCTTGGCGGCCAAAAGCGGCTGAATTCCCGCTTGAGCCGTACAGGCCCCTAATATAGACGCAATAATCCATGATGTCACTTTAGGCACACCGATACCAAACCAGCTCCAGTAGGGGAAAGCCGGCAATCCGGTATAAAGGGGCTCGAAAGATCCACCTAGATCCGATCTCAACAGAAACAAAGCAATGATCACGCCGCCGTACATGGCGATGAGATGCATGACGTTGGTCGATGCCACGGCTCTCATCCCACCTGCTAATGTATACACGATGAAAGCGATGCCTAAAACAGCGCAGGAAACACTGAAAGGAATGCCTAAGACGGTAACACCGAGGGAACCAGCCGCAATGATTTGTGAGGCCCCCACCACAATCATGACGAAAGTGAGAATCACCGATGCGACCACACGCGGCGTCTTACCTCCGATAAACGTTTCAATCAGTCCAGGAACCGTAATTTGATTCATGCTCCGGTATCGCCTTGCAAAGAAAATCGCCAAAAACATGATTCCAAGACCATTGGAGATCGTATACCATGAACCGGACAATCCCGATCCATAACCGTACTGTGCGACACCGATCGTCGAGGTTCCGCCCAGCCACTCTCCAGTTCCCGCAGCAACACAGGCCAACACGCCCAACCCCGCGCCATGAAACGAGTCCGAACCTTTCGTTCTCTTCATCGACCAGACGCCGATGATGACCGTTAATGCGATGTAGAGTAAAATAATAACCACCTGAATTGACATAGAGTCCTCCGTTAATAACCTATAGATCCTCATTCAGTACGAAGAGGGAGAGTTTTGTCGATCTTTCATTTCAGGAAATCACTAACATTTTCCATTAACCGAACAAAGATTATCCCCCGCTACCACTTCCCTTTGCTTATCCACCGTTTTTTGAACGGCTGGATATTCAGTGCTCAGATGAGTATCAGAACTAGCCGCCGCGTCTATGTCTTCTTGATCCGTTTTTCATCCGGTCAATCTACCGGATGTCCACTCTCCGCCGAATCAGTGCATCTGACCTCACATGACGATGAATGGCCACCTCCTTTCTTTTGCGCATATCCTTTGCCCTTTTTTCCTTCCCCTTCCCTTTTCCATCCAATACCTGTTAATTTTCATGAATATGAGTCGACGGTTTCACTCCTTCGGAACGAACGGTTCTGTGTGATTCCACATTCTCCGTTTTCATGGCGATGGCTCGATCTTTTGTCGAAGAGGCGATGATGAAGATCCCAGTAAGCGCCAAGAGGTAACCGAAAATCAACACCGCTTTACCTACAGGACCCGTGACCGCCGGGCCGATGAGGCGCACGACGATCACTCCGCTGAAGGCTACGGCGGTACCACCAATCCAAAATATTTTTTTCTCTAATATCTTCTTCATCGTAATAACGTAACGAAGATCGCGGCGATGATCGCCGAGGTAATTACACCCGACACATTGGCGCCCATCGCGTAGGGAAGAACAATCGCCTGCTTGTTGGCTTTCGCGATCTCCTTCTGCGCGACCTTTGCCGTTGTGGGGACACAGGACACACCAGCAATTCCCACCACAGGATTGAATTTCCCTCTAGACAGGAAGTACATGACATAACCGCCGATGATTCCTCCGATTCCCGAAATCAAAAGGGCCAAAACACCCAACACCAAAAGGATGATGACTTTTGGATTCAAAATCGTATTGGCCTCGCATAAGACGCCCAAGAGCAAGCCAAGAAAAAAAGTCGATCCAAATAGAACGGTCTTTTCCAAAAACTCGGCGAACGGTTTGACATTGGCTTCCTTGATAATGACACCGAGAAAAAAAGACATAAACAACGGCGCGGCCACTGGAAACAAAAGGCAAAGAACCGTGCAAGTAATGATGGAAAAACTGATTTTTTCACTGGGGGATATCTTGGGTATGCTCTTCAAATCCATCTTGATTCCCCGAAGCCGTTTTGGAACGAGCAGGCGGATCAGATATGGATATCCTCCATATGTCAAACTTAGGTAGAGATAAGCGACAATGGTAATGGGCACAAAGAGGTTTTTTGCCAAGATGAGCGATGTAAATAAAACCATCGGACCATCCGCACCGCCGACGACGGAAATCGCCGCCGCCTCCTTGTACGTCAACCCCATCCAAACCGCGATGGGAAAGGTGACAATGGTTCCGAGTTCGGCGAATATCGCAATCACCATGCTGCTGAAAGGCGCCATCATCACATAACCGACGTCGGTAATCACACCGATTCCCATGAAAACGAGACAAGCGATGAGACCATTGCTGAAGGTAAATGTATAGATCGGCTGCAAGAAGTCGATTTGCAGGATATCCATCAGTTGTTTTGTATCGCTGACCATCGGATCGATAAAAATCGTTCCCATCGTGGAAGCGGACAGGTAAAGAACACCTGCGTTCACCGCCGCCATCCCGACGCCCATTGGAATCATGATCAAAGGTTCGAGTGTCCCTTTCACACCAAGATAAACAAATGTAATGCCGAGCGCGATTAGAATAATGCGCCCAACCACGATCATTGGAACGCCATGCACCGCAGTGGCGATTCCTTGAAAAAGGCTCAGTACGTCTATATTCGGCATGATTTTATCCTTTCACGATTCGGCGGAGCCGGCTTTCGCACCTGCTTTCAGCCCATTTTTTTTGTTTTGTAGATTGATATAGCCGACAAGCATTTTGATCAGTCCCGCCACTCCGAGAGAAACGATGACACAAATGATATATGTAAACAGAGCCAGTTGGATAGGTCCCATTGAATTTGCGGTATTCATGAATAACGTTTCCTTTCTTCTGCTGACTTTTTTCACCTCTCCCCATCCCCATCATAAGCCTTCTTCCTGTATAGAAAGCATCATGATGAGGATGAGTCTGAGGAGACTAGCATGAGTATTCTTTCAATTTTTTATCCGCACTGATCTTATGTCGTCTTCGACGGTCGGGGAAGACCCGTCACGATTTGAGATCGGATCATCCGTGGCAGAATCATATGATGATGCGGACAAATGGATTTCGGATTCTGATAAACACTGTTGGCAAATGCGACCATGTATTTTCTGATATGTTCGTAACGAACAACTTCATCTACAAAACCCGCCTTGGCGCAAAACATAGGCCGAGACGTTTCCTCATAGTGTTGCACCAGCTTATTCATTTTATCGATAACCGGTTGCAGGGGTTTGCCCGCATCTTTGTCTTTAACCAATCTGCGCGCGTAGCTTGCCGCTGCTGCCGTTTCCCCATGCATGACATTGATTTCAGTCGCCGGCGTCCCCAAGGTGAAGGCATTGTTGTTATTCGCAGTCGGACCGCCCAGCACATAATGGGCCGCCGCCGTCCCTTTTCTCAGAACCACCAGCATCATGGACAATTCCGTTTGTTCAATCGAGTAGATGAGAGACTGTCCCAAACCGAGCAATTCAGCCTTTTCGGCCGTATCGCCGACGTCGATGCCCGATGTATCTTGAAACCAAATAATCGGGACCCGGTCTCTTGCACACATCGTGACGAATTCGCTCATCTTGATCAGTCCCTGTCGGTAAAGCTTCCCACCGATGGCGTTGTATTCGTTTGTGTATTCCGGATAATTCGGAATGATGCCCTGGCGGTTTCCGATAACCCCCATGAGAAATCCGTCGATCTTGACCAGGCCGCAATACATTTCTGGGCCATAGTTTGGCTGAAATTCCATATGTTCGGAATTATCGGTCAATCTGGCCAAAACCTGTTCAAAGGAGTAGACTTCTTTCTTGTTGATTGGAATAATCGAAGGCAGATCCGACACAGGGTATTTTGGTTCTGCAGGTTCAGCCACTCGGAAAAATTTTGGATTGTATGCCGGCAGCCAGCCTACCCACTCCTTAATCCCATCGAGCACACCTATTTCCGTATCATAGACAGCTTTGAAAAACCCGGTATGGTTGTAGTGGATGGAAACACTCCCTGGAGGAACGGCCTTGAAATGCCTTGTCGCCTCGATTAACGCTTCCGCTCCTTCGAGATCAAAAAAACCTTTCGGGCTCATGCCACTTACAATTCCGCCCCCACCTACGGCGATATTTGCTTTTTTATGGGCCAGCAAAATGGTTGGACTGATGCCCTGGTAACCGCCTCCCGCTGGATTCGTTCCATAGATACCGGCAATGACGGGCACCCCTTCTTGCTCCAATTCCGCGTGACGGAAGAAACATGTGCCTTGTCCTCTGCGATTGGCATACATTGTTTCTTGCTCGGGCAATTTCACACCAGAGCAATTGACCAGCCAAACCAGGGGCAGGTGCAGATTTTTCGCTAAATCTGTAACCCGCAGATTGTTATCCGGCTGTCCGGCGATCCACGCACCGGCAATCCACTTATTATTGAAACCTATGACCACACACCATTTACCGTTGATCTTGGCCAATCCGTCGACGACATTGGTTTGCCCGGACTCTTCATGAGCCGGATCATAAATCGTATGAAGCGGACAAAATGTTCCAGGCTCAACGAGGTACTCAATTCTTTCCCATACCGTCATCTCTCCTCTTTTGTGCAATTCTTCGGTTGGGACACCATAATTTTTTATTCGTTCGACTTCGTCGTCGATCTCTTGCATGATTTTATTGATCTGCTCTACATTTGACTTCATTTTTTCGAGTTCTTTGGGCTTCAGCGGCTTGCCCAACTCGTCCATTTTCTCGAAATACTGCCTCATAAAATATTGCTCCTTTCGCGCAAACGTTGCGCTGGAATTTGCATTGATCGCTTTCAGCGCTCTACCGATTTGCCTTTCGTATCCCTAACTGATCCTGAGCCATGATGAACTTGCAGACATTTGCCGATCCTTCCACCATTGCATAGGTCGGTGCATCTCTGAAATAGCGTGCGACGGGGTATTCCGTCGAATATCCATAGGCGCCTAGAATTCTCATGGCATATTGGGAACATTTATACGCGAGCTCGCCGGCGAGGTATTTCGCAGCGGCAACTTCCAGATTGTTGCCCAATTCTCCTTGATCTTTCTGCCATGCGGCTTTGTAAACCATTAGACGAGCCGCTTCGACTTCAGCCACCATTTGACCGATCTGGTCCTGAATCATCTGAAAAGTCCCAATCGGTTTTCCGAATTGCTCGCGCTCCATGGCGTACTTCGTCACGGTATCCAGGCACGCCTGCGCCAATCCAATACCGCCTGCCGCCGCCGACAGACGAGTCTGGCTTAGCGAGCCGAAGACGATTTTTGCCCCATCCCCTGGTTTCCCTAAAATGTTGCCTTTCGGAACTTTCGTGTTTTCGAGGATGATTTCACCGGTGGGCGAGGAGCGAGATCCCATTTTGTCCAAATCCGTTACCGTAATGCCGTTGAAGTTCTTCAGTTCGACGATGAAGGCGGAAAGGCCGGCCGCTCCCTTCGAACGATCCGTGTAAGCGTAGAAAACGTTGATATCACCGATTGTCGCGTTGGAAATCCATGTTTTCGTCCCATTGATCAACCAATGATCTCCTTTATCTTCGGCGGTGGATTTAATGGCCATGACGTCTGAACCGGCCTGGGGCTCTGTAATGGCAAATGCACCTAAAATATCGGCATTCACAAGACCAGGGATATACTTTTTCTTCAGCTCGTCACTGCCATAACGCAAAATCGTGAAAGCGCATCCGAGTTCCTGCATATTCACTTGGACTCGCAATGAACTTGACGCCCGCGCGATTTCTTCTGTAATAATCATCGCAGCAAGCCATCCCATATTGTTACCGCCGTATTCCTCAGGGATGACCGTTCCGAAAAACCCCAGTTCTCCCATCGGTTTGACCGCTTCCTTATAAGGGAAATAATGCTTCATATCCCACTCGTCAGCGAATGGCGCGATTTTTTCCGCTGCAAAATTGCGCACGGTATCTCTAAGCATCAACATTTCTTCTGATAATTTGAAATTCATGACTGTTCCTCCATTATATCTATTCATTACATTGTATCGCTTCACCCGCTTTTTTTCTGCTTGTGTCAAAATTCAACAATCAGCCGGGGTGACCCCATCTGCCGTCCCGATCTCAGAGAATGATTCTCTGCGGATCGACTTTTTCCCTCAAAATTTTCAACTCTCTCTCTGTTGGTGGCTCAGCTTCCTTTGCCCGGCTGACATCCACGGTGAACTCCATATTGTCGAGAATTTTCTCAGGTGTTATTCCCGGATAATAATAGGCCAAATACATTTCCTTGGTCTTTTCATCAAAACGCATCACCCCAAGATTGCTGACCACCAAGGTTGGTCCGCCCGGCATCAATCCCGCTTTTTCGCGGCCCCTCGGTCCGTCGATGTATCCGGGAGACGTCAGGTAATCGAGTTTTTTGGGAAACTTTCTTTTTTCATGCTGCATGAAAATGATACATCGGGGAACAAACGATGCAACATCACAGGCACCACCGCTTCCGGAAAAACGGATACTTGGATGGAAATAATCTCCGATGCATGTGGAATTGAGATTTCCAAATTTATCAATCTGTGCCGCTCCCAAAATGCCGATGACATGATCTCCGGTAATCCGGTTCTGCATCGTGGCAAAGGCATCCAGAAGCCCTCCATTGGAGGCTGCACCATACATCACCCGCGGATCGGCGACGGCCATGGGTATTTCCTCCAATCTGGAATCGATGGCACCCGTCTCGAAGAAAGTAATACTGTTGGGAGCGTTGATATGTTTGGCCGCCATCGCGGCAAGCATCGATATTCCAGTCCCGCAAAAGACGATATCGCCGTCGGTGATTTCCCTTGCGGCCATAATGGTCATCATTTCTCGCAATGTATAATTCAT
>CAZPTW010000062.1:0-10597 GCA_964589235.1 uncultured Smithella sp.
CTTGCTCGAAATAAATTTTGAGTTGTGGTCGGGTCGTTTCATTTTCCCATAAGATCGGTGGAGGGTAGTGCCCTGGATTTACCGTCTTCATCGTTTGAGGGAGGCTTTTCTTGGTCAAGACGCTCGTCGGTCGGTGGTTCGTCGGCGGGGGGAGTGTGGACTGAACAAGGTCGGGTGGGTTCCGTCCCCGCGATATAATATTCCTCTTTTTTTTCAGGACACTCAAGGGTTGCCAGTTGATTGGTTTTGGGGTCAATCGACACCGCGATGACGTCATCCGGCATGGGAAAATCCAAAGTCGGTTTGCCCGCGAGGGCGCTTTGCATGAATTTGACCCAGATCGGCGCGCAGACGGCTCCGCCGGAAAAACCCGGTCCTCCGGGTCGCGGTTTGTCGTGTCCCACCCAGACACCGGTGACGAGTTGAGGCGTGTAACCGATGAACCAGGCGTCGTGGTAATCGTCGGTTGTGCCGGTTTTCCCCGCGGCGGGGCGCTTGAGGGCGAAATTTTTAAGCCCTCTGGCTGTCCCATAGATCAACACATCTTTGAGCATTTGTGTGGTCACGTACGCGACGCCGGGCGACATGACCGTTTGCCAAGCGGGCGGTGTCTCCGTCCAACTCTGCCGATGACGGTCGAAGGTTCGTAGAATCGTTCGAGGAGACGCTTTCACGCCATTTGCGGCCAAGGGCGCGTAGACGGCCACCAGGTCGTGCAGACTCACTTCATCGGTGCCGAGCGCAAGCGAAAGGTCGTTGGGCGCGCGAAGCGGCAGGCCGACACGCGCGGCGAATGTCTCAAAATAGGGAACGCCGATTTCATTCAAGAGCTTGACGGCGATGACGTTGTTGGAGTAGGCCAATGCCTCTCTAAGACTTTGATCCCCATGATATTTGTGATCGTAATTTTTCGGGGTCCAGACATTGCCGCCGCCCCGGTCATACGTTACGGGGGTGTCATTGAAGATGTCGCCCGCGGTAAATCCCTGCTCCAGCGCCGCTGCGTAGATCAAAGGTTTGATGGCCGATCCCGGCTGTCGTTTGGCAATGAAGGCCCGATCGTAAGGATTTTTATCGAAATCGATACCTCCGACCGCCGCCAAAACATTTCCCGTATTGGGGTCCAGGGCCAAAAGCGCTCCTTGGAGATCCGGGGAGAGGCGTCGGACGCCGTCTTTGAGCGTCTTTTCGGCCAGCCGCTGAAGCGGCAAATCCATTGCGCTGATGACATCCAGACCGCCTTGTTCGATGATGCCCGGGCCGAAGAGTTCATTGAGTTTGTAACGAACGTGTGCCAGATAATAGGGGGCTTCGCCGGGCCTGATGACCGTCGCGGTGCGCGATCGCAATTGCCTGGCCTTTTGCGGGGAGATCATGCCGAGCTTCACCATGTTGTCGAGGATGAGATTTTTCCGTTTGGCCAGCCTTTTTTGGTCTCCAAGAGGATTGCAGCGGGTCGGAGCCTTGGGGGTGGCGGCCAAGAGAACACATTCCAGTTCATTCAACTCCTGCGGAGGCTTGTCGAAATAAAGGAGCGCGGCTTGTGCAATACCCCAGGCGCCGTTGCCGAAATAAACCTCATTGAAATACATTTCCAAAATTTGCTTCTTGGTGTACTTCTCTTCATATTCCATGGCCATCATCCCTTCCCGGACTTTCCTTTCGATCGTTTTTTCCCCGGAGAAGTGCTTGTTTTTAACGAGTTGCTGAGTGATGGTCGACCCGCCTTCCACCATGCGTCCTTTCATGACATCCTTGACGAGGGCGCGTGCGATGCCTCGGATGTCGATGCCGCCATGTTCATAGAAACGGGCGTCCTCGATGGCGATCAGAGCCTGCTGCAAAAAAACGGGAATTTGGTCGATACCGCTCCAGTAACGCTTGGCTGGAAGAATGCGCCCGACAAAGCGCCCCTGGTTGTCGAACACGCGGATGGACTTGTATCCGGGAGGAAGGGGGGGGTAGGCGGCGATCGGCTCCTGGGCGAAGGCCACGGGAACAAAAACGAGGCTCAAAAACGACACAAAGATAAAAGCATGCTGCAAAAGGTGATGGAAACGATAGGTCTGCTTCACAGTGTTTTCTCCTTTGTGGTCCTGCTGTCGCCGGGGGGGTGTCGTCAATCGCCGATGATCTGAACGATGAGGTCGCGCTGACGCTCGCGATTGTCGAAATCGATAAAGACGATTTGCTGCCATGGTCCCAGAGTCGGTGTTCCACCGACCAAAGGAATGGAAAGGGAGGGCTTCATCAGTGCCGCGCGAACATGCGAAAATCCGTTACCGTCATGCCATCGCAGATTGTGCCTGTAGGGGATGTCGGTGGGGGCGATTTTTTCCAGCGCTTCTCTCAAATCTTCAAGCACACCGGACTCATATTCGACCGTCGTCACCGCCCCTGTGGAGCCGGGGCAGAAGACGGTCATCAACCCATTGGGGATTCCCGCCCGTTCAATGACATTCTTCACGTCGGGCGTGATATCCACGATATCGCAGAAACCTTTTGTTCGAAATGAGAGCGTGGCCGTATAAATCATTTTCTTTCACCGCGGGGGACTCTTTATGCCATTTGGGGGGCTCGTGTCAATATCGGAGTCCTTGCCATCCCCTTCGCTTGCGACTTTTTAAGCATTCCAAGAAGATCGAGGAAGAAGCAAGCGATCGGCGAAGGCCTGACCGGCTCAAGAAGGCTCGACGATGACACCTTCATAGGTGATGGCTGTCAGAGCTTCCATGATCGTCACCTCCGAATACTTTTCGTGATGGATCAGCCACGCGCCGTATTCGGTCATGCCCATCAGAAGGAATCCGGCCAGTTCACTGGGGATGTCACTGCGCATGCGGCCTTCATGCTGAAGGATTTCGATCTCCCGGATCGAGGGTTTGACGATCAGCTTCATCAGCTGATAGAATTTTTCCCGGTAGGTCGGATTGGCGCCTACGGAAAGCCCCCTCACCAGGTTCATCATCGACACCCACTGGGGGTAGACCGAGAAGAAAGCCTTTCCTCTCTTGATCAATCTGAGCGCCGCGTCCTTTTCCTCGCGGATTTCATTTCGCACATGATGGTAGATATCGCGGAATATGGTGTCCGCGCAGGACATGAAGATGTCTTCTTTGTTCCGGAAGTGTTTGTAGAGCGTTTCTTTGCTGATTTTCGCGTGATGGGCGATATCGGAGGTGCTGGTTTCAATGTAGCCTTTTTTCAGAAACAAATCGGCGGAAACCGCGAGAATCACGTCGCGTTTGTCTCCCGACAGATCGCCCGTTTTCTCGGTTTTCGAGGGCAGGCCGAATTCCTTTTCCATTTCTTCCCGAATCAATTGGAGCGGTTTTTTCTCGATGAGTTGTTTGTGGCGGATCAGATGAAGCGCCTTCAAATGGGTGCCGGAATAATAGGCGCGGGTTTTGCCCGTTTTCAACACGGCGGGTAGAAGGGATTGGAGAATATAATACCGAATGGTGGAGATCGGAATGCCGGATTTCTCGGAGAGCTCGGAGATCTTCATCAAGCCGTTTTCGTCGATTTCGCTCAAGAGAAGCTTTTCGCTGCAAGCGGCGATGGCGGCCGGATAGGTCATCAACTCTTCCACTTCCGGTCCGGTATAGTGGCCGTTGACGTTGAAGAGCATATCCCAACTCATCGTGTAGATTTGATCGATATCGGCCTCCGGGTGAATCTGCACGTAGTAATAACAATATTCCATCGCCCCCATGAGCAAGACGGCCAGCATGTGCAGGTCTTTAAACTCGATTTTTTCTTTTTGGGCCGCCGCGACCAAATCCGCCTCGATGGAATGGATGATGTTGTGCATGACATCTTCCTCGAGTTTTTGTCCCAGGCGGTTGCTTTCCTTCATAAAGGCGCCCCGCGCGAGGTTGAACATTTCGATGATTTGACGATGGGCGTGCATGAATGTCTTGCCGCGCTGCCAAAGCCGTTCGCGCCCGTCATAAGCGTTGCCTGCCGCGAAAAAACTCCTTGAATCATCGAAGAAGACGTGACGCGCGCATTCGAAGAACAATTCCTCGAGGTTTTTGAAATACTGGTAAAACGTGTTCTTGCCGATGCCGGCCCGCGTGACGATGTCGTCGATATTGATCGTTTCATACCCCTTTTCGCGAAACAGGTCGACGGCGGCCTTGATGATCACCGCGCGTTTACTCGTAAAGAGAACTTCCGGTTTTGAATCCACCGACACCTCTTGGGGGATCGTGTTGAGCTTCAATCGGATGGTCTCCAGAGAGAGCCCTTTTTTTTGGAGCGCCTGAATCTTTCGGATCCGGTCGATATGGTCCACGGTATAGTAGGCCATGGTCTTGCCGGTCTTTATCGGTTTGGGAAGAAGCCCTTTACGGGAATAGTTCCGGATGGTGTCCGCCGGTATTTTGGTTCGGGCGCACAGCTCGGACATTTTCATATGTTGAGGGTATTTCTTCATCTCTTTTCCTGTATGAAACCATCGAATCGTGATGATCCATTATTTATCAGAAATTGATAACAAGTAAAGAGAAAGATTTGTCCAGAAGGCAAGCCAAGAGGACGAAAAACATAAAAACCAATGATCTCAAGTAATTGATGTAGAGCGAGGCGACGAATTCCCTGCGTAAATCGATCCGGTCATCCTCAGGGAATTCAATACTATAGAACGATACAGTACTGTAAAAAATATTTGAAAATCATCTTGACAATCATACGTGACTATTGATAGGTACTATACCGTATACAACTATTTCGTGGTTCAGAGGGGCATCCATCATCCATCATATAACAAAGGCGAGGAGAGGTCGTATGATTAAGCTGGCTGCGATGTGTACAAGTGATGCGTCCGAGGCAACGTTGCTCAATTGCCTGCGCGCAGAAAAAGACTTTATTGTCAGCGGGTCCATTGTCATCCGGAATGTCGCTCAAGAAATGGAAAAGGGCAAGGTGTTTATGGAGAAAATGGTCAAAGCCCAACCGGAAGTGACCTTGGTGGAGATGAACCTCCTGCGCGAAGCGGCCGCGCGGTGCAAGACAATGATTGCGGAATACACGAAAAAATTTTCTTTCACCCGCAGCATCATGATCGGCGAACGATTTCATGAAAAAAACGTGATCCTCATGATGAAATCGGGCGTACGGGGATTTTTGCAGAGGGATCAGTTGCTCTCCGATGTCGTGGCCAAATGTGTCCGCGTCGTCGCGCGAGGTGAAGTCTGGCTCTCCGGAGATCTGATGAGCCGGGTCTGTTATGAGCTGATCCGCGAAGCTCAGGACAAACAAGTTCTCAAGCATCCCGACCGGCGTCAACTCGACAAGATGCGAAGCATTTCACGCCGGGAAATGGAGATTCTGGCGCTGGTCAGTGAAAGCATGACCAACGAGGAAATCGCTCAGAAGCTGTTTTTGAGCACCAAGACCGTCAAAACACATATCCGTAACATCTTTGAAAAGACGGATATCCGCAACCGCGTGGAAGCTGCTTTGCTTTACACGCGGTATCAGCAGGAATTCATGAACCTCAGAAAAACGGGCGATTTGAAGTACTCCAGTTACTCCGCCGCGTGATTGGATCGATACGGGTCTCAGTCCAAAGAAGTATTTTTCGCCGTATGGGGGAGCATCGCGGAAAATACATCTTTAGCAGTATTTACTCTCATTCGTTTATCCGGTACATCTGCACCCAGATCGAAATTTCAGACGTCTGAGAGGCGAAAATGCGCGGGGTCGTTTCAAAGCATACCACGTCTTTTCTACTTTGGATCATCCTCCTGGCCTGGGCGGCTATTCTGCCACCATCGCTTTGCAATGCGGGCATGCAAGAGCTTTCCGAATCGGAGATGGGGGCAGTATACGCCTATGGCTTTTCCACGTTCAGCTTGACCGACGGCGTCGCCCGGGTGGATTTCAACAATGTCACACTCAGCACCTGGACGGAAATATCTTCGATGAAGTTGGGCTATTACGCCAATGGGGCGACAACAGCCTGGGACAACGATTGGACCTCCGTATCTCTGGGATCATCCGGCGGTGATCTCGTCGCTCATGGCCTTTACATCGAAGCGAAATTTTCAAACATCGCCGATCCGGCGACCCGTCAACTCGAATATGTCCGCATCGGAACAACGAGTTTGACAGGGACGATAAGCGCCAACTTCACGAGCTTCAGCGGAACGCTCGACGGCGGTCTCACGTCTTTTTCCCGAGCGAATCTCGGAACGACGTCCATCTCCTCCAGCGGCGCCGGATTTTATTTGTCCCTGGAACGAAGCGGAAGCAAGATGGGATATACGTTCAACTGGATCAACGCCACAACGCCCTGATCATTCCGTCTCGAAAAGCAAAGATGAACCGGAGCATGACCAAAACCGTTCTTTGCGGCCTTCTTTTGGGTCTTTCGATTTTCGCGTCCACGGTTTTTTCGGAAAGGAAAAGCGTCGATGATCGCAGGCCGACAGGCTTCAATGTTCCCCACCACGCGATATCCACCATCAATATGACGAAAGGCCGCCCAAGCGTCAATCCCCCGGCGATGGTTTGGGCCCCCGCGACAGAGGGCAAGGGCTTGGAAGATGTCCATTGCGCTATGAGGGTCTCTCCCGGACAATGGATGTGTGATGACGGCGCTTTCAGGTCAAATGATGGGGACGCGGCCTCGAGGATCCCATGGCGTTGATCTCGGCGCGACGCGTCGGCCTATCCTGGGATTTCCCTGTCAATCCCTGATATTTTAAGCGGCCCATTTTCGCCGGTGTTGCCGACTTTGATTCATTTCAGCGTGTCATTGAAATACTCGATGAGGTTTTCCCCTTTTCTTTTCAATTGGCCTTCCTACACGAGAAATTCAGACCAAAGAAGTATTTCTCGTTCATGGACCGCGAAAGATGGAAAATACCTCGTTGGTAGTATTTACAGGCCTGACATTTTTGGATACTTGGTAAGTCAATTTTATCCAGGGAGAAATGCCTTTGGTCGTTTTGGTCGGTTTTCTCATTGCCCTTGCATTGATCAATCCGTTTTATCCACTTCAGGATACGCCGCCAAGTGAAGTGCGCGTGGCGGCGGGAACAAAATCGGTTCCCGTGGTGCTTCATCAGACTCTCAAACCCCGCTCGGAATTCACCGACGCCCATCTGATCAAGCAGCAGTATGATTATTCCTGCGGATCCGCCGCTTTGGCGACGCTTTTGAACTACTATCTCGGGGAAAACCTGACGGAAAGGCAGGTCATCGAGGGGCTGGTGGAGTACGGCGACCGGAAGCAAATCGAACGACTTCGCGCTTTTTCTCTTTTGGACATGAAGCGTTTCGTCGAGAAGCTCGGGTACAAAGGGGCAGGGTACAAAGCGGATATCGAAGATCTCAAAACGCTGGGGAAGCCTTGCATCGTTCCGGTGGAAGTCTTCGGATACAGTCATTTCTGCATTTTCCGGGGAATCGTCCAGGATCATGTCTTTTTGGCCGACCCCTATTTGGGAAACGTGAGCTTTCCTTTGGCGGAGTTCCGCAAGATGTGGCAGCGCAATATCGCCTTCGTGGTGACGGACGGGGATATCGTCCATAGTAAGTTATTGCTGTCGGAGGAGGATTTGCGGTTTATCGATTTGGACGCGACCAGGCGCGCTTTGGAGAATTTCCGTCCTCCGTCTTCTTTCGTGATGGATCAAATGCGCTTGGACCGTGCCGTGGGGGTGAAACCGACGGTGCGCTGAGGGCCGCCAGGCACACAGAGGTGGGGTATCGGCGCCTAAAAACGGCATTGTTTCCGCTTTCGGCGTGAGGTTCGGCAAAGACCAAGGAAATCGGCAATCATTAAGGAGAGACTCGTGAAAAGAAGCATTGTTGTGATTGGGGTGATGATCGCGTCGCTGATCGCCTTCCAGGCTTACGCACAAGACCAAAAACAAAATCAGAAATTGCCGTCGCCGTCAGGCGGGGAGCAGAAAGCCGCCGAGGATCCAAAAGACATCAACCAAAAGATCCAGGAACTTCAAAGGCAGGTGGATCAACTCAAGGAACAGGGACGGACCCGTGAGAAGCTCTCGCAGACGGCGGAAGAGAAAGCCGCGCAGGAAAAGGCCATTCTGTCGGCGGTGGGGCGGGAATACACGCTGATGGCGAAGGGGAAAGTGGAACTCGAATACTCGCTCCGCTACGAGTACATTTCATCGAGCACCATCGTTTCGGCGACGACCGTCGAAGCCCGCGCCAACCACACCATCCGCAATATCATCGGCGTTCAGTACGGTCTGCTCAACAATCTGACCATCAACGTCAACCTTCCCTTCGTCTACACTTACGACAAAACGGGGAGCTCCACCGGCAAGGACGCGACCGATATGGGGGACATGACGCTGGGTTTGGATTTCCAGCCCTTTAAAAGCAGCGGCTCGTGGCCCACGACGACGCTGACGCTGGGGGCGGTTCTGCCCACCGGCCGAAGTCCCTACAAAATCGATCGCGATCGGGATTTGCCGACCGGGAGTGGTTTTTATGCCGTCAGCCTCGGTATGAACATGAGCAAGGCGGTTGACCCGGCGATGCTCTTCGGCGCGTTCAGCGCGACGTATCGGTTTGTGCGCAATGATCTCGAACAATACATGAACGGACTCATTCTGGAGAGGGTCGATCCGGGGATGAGCTTCAATGCCGCCATCGGCGTGGCCTTCGCCATTTCTTATGCGCTGTCGATGAACACGCAGTTCCAGTACGGCTACAACATGAGCACCAAATACAGTTTCACGGGCGGGGGCGAACTCAACACGCCGGCATACAGCACCGCGTCCATCGGTATCGGCGCCGGCTGGCGTTTTTCGCCGAGAACAACCGTGTCGTTTTCGGTCGGCATCGGGTTGACGAAGGACGACCCGGATTTCTATTTCCTGTTCCGCTTGCCGTTTAGTTTCTAAGCGAGTTGAAAAAAAACGGATGGGTCGGGCGCATGAAACGCAAACAGTGCGGTTTGATATGTTTTCTGTGGGTTCTTCTGTTCCTTTCCGGCGAGGCCGCGGCGGGGCTTTTTGAGCAACTTGCCGTCGAGACCCGAGCCAATTCTCTCGGCAATGCCGTCACGGCGGATCCTCTAGGACCGATCAGCGCGCATTACAATCCCGCGGGATTGGATCGCGTCCGGGGGACGGAAGTGGCCTTGGGGCTCACCTACATTCCCGTTCTCAATTTCAAAGGGAAATTCACGCAGGGCGTCGATCCGTCGACGGGTCAATTATGGGCCCCGTTCGGCGGGTATTTCAATAACGGGATCGATCCCGAAGCGGGCCGGGAAAGTTCCACCAGTCCTTCGATTGAACTTCCCTTTCTGGGGGTGTTGCCGTCGCTGATGTCGCCGAATGTGGGGTTTGCCCATCATTCGGAAAATTCACCGTTCGCGTTCGGCTTCGCCATCTATGTCCCCTACGGCGCCGGGATGGATCACACCGATCCTTCGGATCCTTACCGATTTCTCGGCAAGCGGATGTCCCTGCTTCGAATGGTCTTGGCGCCGGCGATTTCCTATCGGGTGTCCAAAAGCCTTTCCGTCGGCGCGTCTGTCGGGTTGGGGCTTGCCTCCATGGGTTTCGACACGCGGATGCGTTCTCCCAACGACCTGGTGGCGATGACCGGTGCTTTGGGCGAGGCCACAGCCGGATTGGAGATTCCGATCATCTCGGAACTGACGCTCCCGCCGCCCTGGTTCGGCGGAGGGATCGGGGCTTATGAGGACATCGGCGGCTTGAATTTTTTCGCCGAAGACAACCTGACCACTTCCTTCAACATCGGTGTTTTGTGGGAGCCGGTGAGCTGGCTTTCCCTGGGGGCCGTCTACCAAAGCGAGTCCAAAGCCGACATGAAAGGGAAGTACACCATGAGCTACAACCAAAATATGCAAAATACGATCAACTGGCTGGGGTCTTCGCCGACGACGATCATCGTCGCGGCCATGCTGGATTTGCCGACGTATTGTCCTCCCGAAGTGCACGGCAACATGTCGGTGGGCGTTGTTTTTCCGGCGCGCGCGCAATTGGGGATCAAACTCCAGCCGCACCGGCGGATTAAATTTCTGGTGGACGCCCATTGGACCCAGTGGTCGGCTTGGAAGTCGATCGACATCGTCTTCGATCGTGACAACGAGCTTTTGCGATTGGTCAAGTTGATGGGGTATACCGGAGGCGCAAGAACGCTTCGACTCCAAAACAACTTCCGGGACATTTGGCATTTGAGCTACGGTCTGGAAATTCAGCCGTTCGATTTTCTGACGCTGCGTCTGGGGTACGAGGATCGGCCGTCTTCCGTGTCGGAAGACTATTTCGGCCCGATTCCGATGTGGGACATGAAACTCTATTCCGCCGGGCTGAGTCTCAACATGAAACCGCCCAAGCGGACCTATAAGGGGCTGATGGAACTGGTCATGCAGTTGTTGCATGCCGACAAGATCGATCTGGGATTCATGTGGATGGATTCGGACTACAAGGTCCGCTTCAATCAAAGCAAGAATTTCAACTCGACGAACTTTACGGATATCATTTACAGCCCCTTTGCCGGGTTGGAGTATGAGCAGAAAACGACGGCGTATTTCCTGTCCTTCATGATGACCTATTTTTGGTGAGTCCATGCCGTC
>CAZPTW010000063.1:0-10431 GCA_964589235.1 uncultured Smithella sp.
CCGATTGCGCCGTTGAGGGTCAAGCCGGCCAGCCACTTGGGCCAAGATGCGGTCGACGGCTCGAGCCAGCGGCCAAACGCGCTCACCCCTTCAGCCAGCAACTCCTGCAATGGAACGCCGACACTGTAAGTCAAAAAGAAGACCATCGCCATAACCCCCAAGAGGATGGGAATACCGAAAATCGGGCGGGTCAGGATATGGTCGATGCGATCGGTGAGAACCACCTGGCCCATTTTAAAATGGGACACGGCCGCGCGGGTCATTTTTTCGATCCAGTCATAGCGGCCGTTGACGACGGCGTGCAGGGCGTCTTCATGCTTGCTCAAAAGGTGTTGGATGACTTTCCAATCATCCGGCTTGAGTCTTTCCTCCACCATCCGAGAAACTTCCGGATCTCCTTCCATGAGTTTTACCGCTGTCCATGGAGGTGTGTATGGTTCTTCAATGAACGGTTCGATGAGGTGAAGAATTTTCTGATAAATGTCCTGGTGATCGGTGGAAACCTCCGGCATGCGGGGCTGAAATTGGCGATTGCAGGTCGCAACCTCTTTGATCTGCTCCACGAGCTCCCGGACGCCGTTGTTGCGCTTGGCCACCATTGGGATCACGGGCAATCCAAGCGATTCCTGAAGGGCTTTGGCGTCGATTTGGGTGCCCTGGGCTTCGGCGACATCCAGCATGTTGACGGCGACGATGACACGGTCGGTCAAAAGCAGCAACTCCGCCAGCAAATAGAGGCTTCGCTCCAGCGCGGCGGCGTTCAGCACCAAAACCGTCAGGTCTGGCTTGGCGCTGATGATGTAGTCACGGGTGACGCGTTCTTCTTCCGAAAACGATGTGAGGCTGTAAGTTCCCGGCAAATCCACCAGCCGCATCAAGACGGCATCGGCGCGATGGACCCCTTCTTTTTTCTCTACCGTTTTCCCCGGCCAATTTCCGACATGCTGCGAAAGTCCCGTCAAAATATTGAAGATGGTCGACTTGCCGACATTGGGCTGACCCACAAGCGCGATGGACATTTCTTTTTCGACAGGTGGCAGGCAGACGTCGTCTTCAGGATCGATGCGATACACTTTAATTTTTGAGGCTTCCCCGCGGCCTAAGGCGATGCGGGTGCCGGAGATGGAAACCACGACCATGCCGCCGGTCATCTGTGTGATGCGGAAGCGGCCGCCGGGGACCAATCCCATTCCCGCCAGTCGGCTCTTCAGAACCGCGTCTCCCGCGACGGTATGAATGATGCCTTGATCGCCTTCCCGTAAATCGCTGATCACCATTGAATGCGTCATGAGGCTCCGTTTTTCAAATGAATGCGATATTTCCGAATGATTCGATCCGGTCCATAGGAATTTTTCGTTTTCCGCAGATTTTTGTCCCCCATATCCTCTTCGAAATTCAGGTACCGGTATCGCGCTTCCAGTTTCTTGGCCGTATCGTTGAACATGAATTCATAGATGCCGTGATAAGCTTTGGACGCTTTGGCGAAATGCAGGCAGAACATATCGGTGTTGAGCGCTTCGCCGATGATAAATCCGGCCGGTTTCTTTTCTATGTAATATATTGTTCCCCAAAGCGCAAGGTCGACGAAGGTTTCAAGCGCCGCTTTGCAGACGGCAAAGTCGGTTTTCCCTGGCGGCAGTCGTGATTCTTGTTGCCATAGCTTCAAGACTTCAAGGCCGTCGTCGATGGTGTCAGGCCCCAGGGGACATTCGGTGGTTTGATAGGCGCCGAAGAACTGATTGAGGTGGTTGCGATGCCGTGTGAACGTTTTCCCCGAAAACGACGCCATGCTTTTGGTCAGGAAGATATAATCCGATTCACCGTCATCCCAGGTCGCCTCAAATAGAGAGGGAGGAAAAAGAGACAGCCACTCTTCGGGAATCGGGAAAAAAAAGCGATTTTGATCGAGGAGCTCCCGGAAGGTTTCCGTCGAGCAATCCTTTGGGACATCCAAGGGCATGATGTAGTTTTGCTCGAAGCGGTTATAGGCCGATATGAACGTTCCGCAGTCTCGAGTCAAAATTTCATAGCGGCAGATATTGCGGAAGAGATAGACGTTGGCGAACGTGTAGTCCGAAATATTCAAGTTCATTTGCCTGAAACGTGTGGATAAAAACAATTGATGTTTCAAATCGATATTTTCACAGATCTTCATGTTGTCGGTGGTCTCAAATCTATCGGGTGATCGTCTATAGTTCAAACCAATGTGCGTGATCGCGAAGCCAGCGCTTGTGGGCCTGGCATCGAGGCATCGCCTCTATCACCAATCGCCAGAATTTTGAAGAATGATTTTTTTCGAGAATGTGCATGAGTTCATGAACGATCACATAATCGATGATTTCCGGCGGGGCCATCATCAGCCGAAAACAAAACGCCAACGTGTTGGTCGGTGAGCAAGAACCCCATCTTCCGGAAGCTTTCGTGATGCGGAGGCCGCTCGGCGTCAGATTCAAGTGCCGGCTGAAATGCTCCACGCGGGCGGGAAGGTAATCCGACGCCTTCTTCTTGTACCAGTGCTCGAAGTAATGACGGCGTATGGCCCGGTTGTCCGGGCTGTTGAGAAAGAATCTGCCGTTCCAAAATGTCACCCCCTGGTTTTCCAGAGGATCAAAATAGGCTTCAAGCGGGTAGGCCCGACCCAGATAATAGAACAGCTCGCCGTTTGTATAGGCTTTGGCACGGCTGAGGCGGTCGTCGGCACAGTGGTTACGGATGGTTTTATCGATCCAGTCTTGTTTTTCCGCAATAAAGCGGTCGATTTCCGCAAGCGGCGTGAAGTAAGGCGCGTAAACGGTTATCTCCGAATTTGGACCTATTTGCAGAGACAGTGTTTTCTTTCTTTTCCGGCTGCGTTTGAGTGTAAATTGTATTGTCATAAAATCCTTGTGCTGATACTATAGACCGCGTCGAGGCTGTGAGTCAAGAAAAAGGGTTCAGGCTGACGGCCCATTTGGAAAATCGTTACAAGCGTCATCTGAAGGAGGCATGATATGAAACGGCTATTTTTTGTTTTTGTCGCGGTTGCCATGACGGTTCTTGTTTTTGCATCGCTTGCCTACGCCAACGGCTGGCAGCTCAAGGATATGGGGGTGGGGCTGTACGACGACGCGGCCTATGACAGGGAATTGAGGATCGTGGAAAGACGGGCGACGAACACCTGGTCGATGAAAGAATTGTTGGATAGAGGGGCGTTTCGAGGTCACGGCAAGGTATTCGGCGTCTGGCTGGTCGGCCCTCCGGTTGCGACCTATACGAATCAAAACGGTATCGCCGAGTACGGCTACAAGTACCGGTTGACCGATCCGAAGGGCAACACCGTCGATCATGGCGTATACGGTTTTTATATGCCGGGTCACGCGACAAGCTTTATCAACGCGGGTCTCCCCGGAAAGTGGCGCGTCGAGTTTCTGCTCTGGCATCGAAGCACGGGGCGGGTGACGCCGATCGGCTCTCTGGAATTTACAATTACGGAAGAAGCGAAGGCTTTGTCTCAAACCGGCTGGCAGCTCAAGGACATGGGGGTGGGGCTGTACGACGACGCGGCCTATGACAGGGAATTGAGGATCGTGGAAAGACGGGCGACGAACACCTGGTCGATGAAAGAATTGTTGGATAGAGGGGCGTTTCGAGGTCACGGCAAGGTATTCGGCGTCTGGCTGGTCGGCCCTCCGGTTGCGACCTATACGAATCAAAACGGTATCGCCGAGTACGGCTACAAGTACCGGTTGACCGATCCGAAGGGCAACACCGTCGATCATGGCGTATACGGTTTTTATATGCCGGGTCACGCGACAAGCTTTATCAACGCGGGTCTCCCCGGAAAGTGGCGCGTCGAGTTTCTGCTCTGGCATCGAAGCACGGGGCAGGTGACGCCGATCGGCTCTCTGGAATTTACAATGACGGAATAGAGGTTTGTCGAATGGATACCGGTGGCAAGCGACCCTGGGGGTATTTTGAAGTTTTGGCGGATGCGGCGGATCATAAGGTAAAAAGACTTGTCGTTGAGCCCGGCGGGTGTTTGAGTCTTCAGCGACACAGAAAACGGTTGGAACACTGGTATACCGTGTCGGGAAAAGGCAAAGCAACCGTCGAAGGACAGCAGCAAATCATCAGCGCCGGCTACGCCGTTGATATTCCGCAAGGCGCAACTCACCGGCTGGAAAATGTCTCCACAGAGAATCTGATTATTATCGAAGTCCAGACCGGCGCCTATTTCGGCGAGGACGATATTGAGAGACTGGACGATAAATACGGAAGAACGTGAGAAATGGTTGAAGGCTGAAGAAAGAAGACCGGCAGGTCCAGATGAAGGGCGCAAAACGCGCCCTTTTGATGATCGAAAGCCCAAAACCACAAAATAAATCCTCAGCTTTCAGCCTTCGGTCTTGTCCTTTGAATCTTATATCCGGGATTGGCCGGACGTTGCGCCTTTTTCATCGTGACAATGTCCTTCTGCTTTTGTTTTTTCACCGGATCTTTTTCCACAAAAATCTTTCTGCCGCTTACCGGATCGATGCAGGTCAAGTACATCACCGCCGACCAGGTCGAGGGCAGAGGGGTGTAAATCTGTACCTGTTGGGGAGATATCTTCAATTCACGGGTGGCAAATGTTTTCAGCTCGCGCATGTCATCTTCCGTACACCCAGGGTGGGCGGCGATGAAATAATAAGTTAAAAATTGTCGTTTGCCGATTGCTTGGTGGACGGCATCGAAGAGATGTTTGAAGTCGATCAGGGGTTGAATCCCCGGTTTCCCCATGAGCCTCAGCACATGAGGGGAGACATGCTCCGGAGCGACTTTGACTTGTCCGGAGATATGATGCAAAGCCAATTCCTGAAGATAGGCCGGCGCGTGCTTTCGGTCGGCCAAAAGCAAATCGTGGCGGAGGCCGGAGGCCACGAAAACTTTTTTCACGCCGGGAATTTTTCTGAGTTTTTGAAGCAGACGGATTTGTCGGGAGTGGTCGTTTTTCAATGCGGGGCAGACTCGCGGAGATAGGCAGTGTTTGTCCGGGCAGGCGCCTTTTGTTTTTTTGCGGGCGCAATCGATGGCGTACATATTGGCCGTTGCGCCGCCGACATCGGTGATATACCCTTTGAAATCGGGCTGTGCGGCTATTTTCGCGGCTTCGCTCAGGATAGATGCTTCACTGCGGCTGACGATGGCCCGCCCTTCATGCAGGGCGATCGAGCAAAACGTGCATTCGCCGAAACAGCCACGATGGGTGGTCAACGAGGTGGCAATCGTCGCCATGGCCCGGACATCGCCCTGCGCGGCGTAAAACGGATGCACCCGGCGGGTGTAACCGAGCGCGTAAACCGCGTCCAATTCGTTTGGGCTCAAATGCGGCTGAGGGGGGTGGTGGACGAGATAGCGGTTGCCATGCCGCTGATAAAGTCCACGTGCCGTGGTCGGATCGTTTTCGGCGGCGAATATTTTAAACATCTCCAGAAAGGCTTTCGGGTCTGAAGCGGCTTCTTCATAAGGCGGTAACGCCAGATAGTCTCTGGGCGGCTCGTTTTCGATGGTGCAGGTGCCGCGGATTCCCGAGAGATTGTCTCCTTGATCGAGTCTTCGCGCGATTTCGACGACGGCGCGTTCCGCCATGCCGTAAGCCAGAATGTCGGCGCGGGCGTCAAACAAAATGGCTCGGCGGACGCTGTCGCTCAAAAAGTCGTAATGGGCGATTCTACGCAAGCTCGCCTCTATGCCGCCCAGGACAATCGGTCGAGTGGATTTGAAATGACGTCTGATCAAATTGGCGTAAGCGATGACGGCTCGGTCCGGCCTGCGGGTGTTTTTCCCGCCGGGGGTCAGATCGTCTGAAAGGCGTTTTTTTTTCATGGCCGTGTAATTGGCGACCAGTGAATCCATGCAGCCCCCGGTGACGCCCCAGAAAAGACGCGGTTCCCCCAGGCGTGAGATGTCCTCTTGGGTTTCCAACGTCGGCTGAGCGATGATGCCGACCCGAAGGCCCTGGGCTTCAAGCACCCGGCCGATCACGGCGACGCCGACATGCGGGCTGTCGATATAAGCGTCACCCGTCACCAGGATGATATCCAGGCCTTCCCAGCGGCGCTTTTTTAATTCTTCGGGAGTGGTGGGAAGAAACATCGTCAGAAGATACCGATCATCCGCAGGCCCAGGACCAGGGCGGACAGCATGACGACGAACGCCGATCTGCCCAGCCAGCGGTGAGCGGCCCGCAACGTGGTTTGGTTTCGAACCTTCAAAAAATAGAATCCGAGACCCCACGTCAGCGTGCATAATATGACCGTCGTTAAGCCAAACCATTGATGGGGCCCGGATAAATGAAGACCTTCGGAGGCAACGACGTTGAGGAAGGCCGCCGCGCCGCCGGCCATCAGGAGGATCTCCCCCGCGGAATTGAGCCTTTTGTGGATGCCAAGCCAGTTTTTTTTGCGGCGGCCGAACATGGCCATGCCGATTCCTGCGGCAAAACATCCCAAAGCAATGGTCATCAATGACAGATGAGTGATGATCAGCATATGCCCTCCCCCAGGCGGTGTGGAAACGATAAGGTCGACCTAAAGCACGATTTCCATGGATTGATAGACGGCAAAACAATCGAGCGTGGCGTGATGGTCGGCGATCATGCTTCGAGACGCCGCCACCATCGCGTCGATGTCGTCGTCATGACGATCCTGATTGTGGTGGAAAAGCCCCAATTGCTTGACGCCGGCCTCAATGGCCAATTTGGTGGCTTGTTCGACGGTGGAATGTCCCCATCCCCGCCGTTTCGGATACTCCTTGTCATCATATTCGGCGTCGTGGATCAAGAGATCGGCGCCTTTGCAGAAATCGAGATAGTCGTCGAACGCAAGTCCCCCCGGATGCCGGAATCCCAATTCATTATCGGTGAGAAAAACAAAACTCTTCCCGTTTTGAGAAAACTTGTAGCCGTTGCCCTGGTTGGGATGGGAAAGCTGAACCGGTGTGACCGCCAAATCGCCCAGACGATATTCTCCGTCGCAAGTGGCCTGATAATCCACGCGGGCTTGCACGTCATCGTAATGGATCGGAAAATAGGGGGCGGACATGACACGCGCCAGCATTTCTTTGACGGAATCTTGCGCAAATGAACAGCCCCAAATGTTGAGGGTTGTCTTCTTTCGGTAAAGGGGTTTGAAGAAGGGGAATCCCATGATGTGATCCCAGTGCGCGTGCGTCAGGATCAGTGTGAAATCCCGGCGGCCTTCGGTAAGGAGGGCGTTGCCCGCTTCGCGGATGCCGGAACCGGCATCGACCATCAAAACGTCGTTTCGTGAATTGCGAATTTCCAGACAGGTCGTGTTGCCGCCATAACGCAAATAATTTTTCCCCGATGTCGGTATGGAGCCGCGGGCCCCCCAGCAGCGTATGATCATAGGTCTCCTCTAAGGCTCTAATTATACAGGATGTTTCTTATAATTCAAGCCGGAGATGAAAAAAACGAGGGCTTTTTGATCTTGCTATCCGGTCAAGAGAGGTTATCTTAAGATCCGGCATTTGTTGACGCCTCAGGAGGTTTATGATGAAAACGATTCAAATAAAGGGCATGAGTTGCAATCACTGTGTCAGGGCGGTTACCAAGGCGATAAGCGCCGTGGACGGCATCACGAGCGTGAACGTGGATTTAGAAACATCGACGGCGTCCTACGAAGAAGCGAAACCTGTGGAAATGCAGGCGATTGTCGCCGCCGTCAAGAAAGCGGGGTACGACGTTGCCCAATAAAGTGACAGTGTCCATCGGCGGGATGACATGCGCTGCTTGTGTTCGAAGAGTGGAAAACGCCCTCAAAGGCATTCCGGGGGTGACTGACGCGCAGGTCAATCTGGCTACGGGCCGCGCGACCGTGTTTTACGGAGATCACTTCTCGGGAGGCGATGCTTTGGCCTCGGTGATCGCAGACCAGGGGTATGAATTTCTGGGGGAAGTGAAGGATGACGTCCCGGATCCGATTGAAGCCGCGCGGCAAAAAGAGATCCGAGCGTTGAAATATAAGGTCGTCTTCGGCGCGATCCTGAGTGTTCTTCTCTTCTGCGGCTCGATGCAGCATTGGTTTCCCTTTCTGAAGGATGTGCCCCGGTCGGATGTGTTGTGGGGGCTTTTTGTGCTTTCAACGCCGGCTGTCTTTTGGGTGGGGAACCGTTTTTTCGTAGGCGCATGGAAGGCGGCGAAACAGAAGACATCGGATATGAACACGCTCGTGGCGGTCGGCGCTTTTTCCGCTTATGCTTATTCCGCCTGTGCGACTTTTTTCCCGCGGTTATTTGAAAGAGCGGGGATCGCTCCCCACGTTTATTATGACGGTGCGGCCATGATTGTCACCCTGGTGCTTCTAGGCAGGCTGATGGAAGCGAAAGCCAAAGGGAAAACGTCCGAAGCGATTAAAAAACTGGCCGGCTTGGCCCCGAAAACGGCCCATGTTCTTCGTGACGGGGTGGAAGTGGAAGTACCGGTGGAATCGATTCAGGTGGAAGATGAGGTGGTCTTGAGACCTGGAGAGAAAATTCCCGTCGACGGAATCGTGCTCAAAGGCTTATCCAGCGTGGATGAATCCATGCTGACCGGAGAGAGCATGCCTGTGGTCAAAGAGCCGGGACAAAAAGTATTCGCCGCGACCATCAACCAGACGGGAAGTTTTACGATGAAAGCCACGGATGTCGGGGCAAAAACGATGCTGGCGCATATCATCCGGATGGTGGAGGAAGCGCAAGGCTCCAAGGCACCCATTCAGCGCTTGGCGGATCGTGTGGCGTCGGTTTTTGTTCCGATGGTGTTCGGTGTGGCTCTCCTGACCTTCGCGGTTTGGTACTTTTTCGCGACGGAGGGTGGTTTCAGCCGGGCGCTCATCAACTTCGTTTCCGTGCTCGTCATTGCCTGTCCCTGCGCTTTAGGCCTGGCAACGCCGACGGCCATCATGGTCGGCACGGGTCTTGGGGCGCAAAGCGGCATTCTCCTGCGGGGAGGCGAGACTCTGGAGAAAGCGTCCAAACTCACGGCGGTCGTCTTCGACAAAACCGGGACGCTTACGCGTGGAGAGGCAAAAGTGACGGATATTGCGGCCGCGGAAGGTTTTGAGATCGACCGGGTTTTGGATCTTGCCGCGTCGCTGGAGGCGTTGTCGGAACATCCGCTGGCCCGGGCCATTCTCGAAAAAGCGAAAGAAAAGAGGCGGATCTTGTCTGAGGTATCGGGATTCGAGGCCTTATCCGGCCTGGGGGCGAAAGCGGATGTCGGCGGCCTATCTTGTCTTATCGGTAATCAGGCCTTGATGGAAAGTCACGGTCTGCGCGTGGATGGCCTTGAGGAGGTGGCCGCGCGGTTGGCCTCCGAGGGAAAAACCGTTGTGTTCGTGGCATGTGACAAACAGGTCATCGGCCTCATCGGACTGGCGGATGTCCCGAGAGCGTCGGCGAAAAAGACGGTGGCGTGCCTGAAAAGTCGTGGGCTGAAGGTCTTGATGGTCACCGGCGACAATGTGGGAACGGCTCAAAGCATCGCCGCTCAATTGGGGATCGATCGGGTTTTAGCCGGCGTTTTACCGGACAACAAAGCCGGCGAGATCCGGAAACTACAGGCGGCAGGGGATGTGGTGGCCATGGTCGGAGACGGCATCAATGATGCGCCGGCGCTTGCCGCGGCCGATTTGGGCATCGCCGTCGGGGCTGCCGCCGATGTGGCGATCGAGGCCGCCGACATCACGTTGATCCGTGACGATTTGACCGCCGTGCCGGAAGCCATCCGTCTTTCGTCGGCGACGATGCGGGTCATCAAGCAAAATCTCTTCTGGGCGTTTATCTATAACATCATCGGCATCCCCATTGCCGCCGGCGTTTTGTACCCCGCCTTTGGCATTTTGCTCAATCCGGAATTCGCCGCGGCGGCCATGGCGTCGAGTTCCGTCTCCGTGGTCGGAAATTCGCTGAGGCTGAAGCGGGTGTGGAAGCGGCAGACCGGAAAACTGCATGGATAAGGAATGGTTGCGGCCGTCCTTGGCGGCAAGACCGCCTTTTCGCCGGATAAATCCTCTCATCAAACACGTTCAGACCGAATGGAGATGGAGATAAGATGAAATCGGCTGAGGCACGTCGATGAAAAATCCTTGCGCCCCGTCTAAATGCATCTCTCCTAAGAGGTTGAACTGCCATTCGGTTTCGATACCTTCCGCGATGATCGCGACGTCCACACTGTGGGCGATCGTACACAGAGAGGCGATGAAGAAGCGCATGTCGCTTTCTGCATCTTTGATTTCTCCCGTGTAGGCTCGGCTGATTTTGACGTACTCCGGCTGGAGAGAATGAAGATAGGCAAAATTCGTCATTCCTTCCCCGAAGTGGTCGATCGCGACGCCGTGTCCATAGGTCTGGACGAAGGCCTTGAAATCCCGGATCAAGGGCAAATTGTGAATCGCGGCAAATTCAGGA
>CAZPTW010000064.1:0-10235 GCA_964589235.1 uncultured Smithella sp.
TTTTGAATATGGTCGGTTTTCAAACCAAATTGACATGGCCCGAACAAGAACGCATTTTTCGAAAGATCCCCGGCCTTCAGAGAGCACAGTTTGCAAGATTGGGAAGCATCCATCGCAACACGTATATCCACTCTCCATTGCTTCTTTTGCCAACCCTCCAGCTGAAATCGCATCCAAATATCTTTTTTGCCGGACAAATCACCGGGGTTGAAGGATACATGGAATCGACGGCAATGGGGCTTTTGGCTGGTTTCAATGCATCTTTGCTTCTGGAAGGAAAATCTCTTGACCCACCGCCACCATCCACAGCCATTGGCTCTCTCATTCGATATATTACTTCAAAAGAATCCTCAGTAAATTTTCAGCCCATGAACATCAATTTCGGAATTTTTGAACCACTTTCCACAAAGAAAGTGAAAAAGAAGGAGAAGCACCTTCTATACACAAAACGCGCCACCGAAGTTTTCTCTACATGGATGAGATAATTTTTTCTCACCTTTTCACCCGACTTTCTTCCATTTTCAAGAAATTTCCTAATCCTGCTATTACAAGACTAATCGAATAAATTCATGCGGTTGTTGTATAAATGACGACGTACGATCTTGGTTCTTAAGACTTCGTTGCGCGCAAGTTTGGGGTATTTTTTTCCTGGATGAATGATGCAACCATCTCAATCATAAGATATTCCTTGTCTTTGGTTCTTTAGGTGGAGTGTAAATCTAAATATGTTAATGGTTTGATTTAGGAAAGACAATACCATTAAAAATTATCCATTCACGCAGATTATTTGACAATTTCATTTTCCCTCACGACGGTACCCCTATAATGGGTACGTCATTTGAATTCCACCTGTTGATTGATCTCGATTCTGCCGATATATTTTTGAACATATTTCGGATAGAAAAGTCGACTGATGAAAACGAATTTTAAAAAGTGGAACCTTGTCTGGGGTATTCCCGCCATTTTTTTGTTTTTTGTTCTTTTGGCCATAAGGCTAGGTCTTTTGGACTCCGACACCCCAAAGTCACCGATTCCCACAAGCCCTCAAATGGCGAAACCTGCGGAAAGCTGGCTGAACATTTATCAAAATAATCAAAAGATCGGCACAGTCCATCGAAAATTTTATCACCTAGAAAAAGGGGGGTACCAAACTGAGGAAAGTATCGTCATGAACATCCGTACCATGGGAATTACACAATCTCTTCACGTTTCAACGCAAAGTGAATTAAACCCGAACATGTCGTTTTCTTCTTTCGTTTTTGAATTGAATTCAAGTCAATTCCGCTTCAGTGCCCGTGGTTATGTCGGGAAAGATAAGTTGATTGTTTTTTCAGGTCTTCCCCACGCCCAGAGGAAAACCATCTTTCCCATCAAAGATTTTCCTCATATCAGCGGCAATATTTACGAGGCTGCTTTCATGGGTGGTCTCGCGAAAAATCGTTCCCGCGAGTTTACGATTTTCGACCCATCAACAATGGGCATCAAAGCAATCGCCGTAAACCGTGATGCTGATGAAGTGATCCCCATTATGGGAAAACGCGTTCTCACCCACAAATTTTGTGCCGACTTCATGGGGACTAAAAATTGTGCATGGCTGAATAAAGATGGAGAAATTTTAAAAGAAACCGGTCTCATGGGTCTTTCCATGGAAAAGGTCAGCCCGGAGAAAGCTCAAGAAGGCATGCCTTTTTCATCCAGCGCTGATCTGACAGAAATGGCATCCATCTCCTCAAATCGTATCATCGACCACCCGTCAAAACTGAAGAAAATCGATCTTAAAATTGAAGGTATGAAGCACCATTACATGTTGGATGGAGGAAGACAAACATTTCGAAAGAATATCCTCTCCATTGTCAAGGAAAACATCCCACACGCTTATGGGAAAAACTTGGCCGTCCCGCCTGCCGTTCGTCCTTATCTTCTCGCCTCAGCACTCGTTCAAAGCGACCATGTACAATTATTGGAAGCGGCAAGCCAAATTGTCTCGTCTGCGGATTCTCCATGGACGAAAGCACAAAAAATCACTGCCTGGGTCCATCAAAACATTGAAAAGAAACCTGTTTTGTCTGTACCCAACGCCTTGGAAGTATTAAAAAACAAAATGGGCGACTGTAACGAGCACGCGGTTCTAACGGCCGCCCTTCTACGGGCGTCGGGCATTCCGGCACAAATTGAAATCGGCTTGGTATATTTAAATGGCCGTTTTTATTATCATGCTTGGAATCTGGTCTATTTGGGAGAATGGATCACGATCGATTCTGTTTTCAACCAGATTCCAGCAGATGTCACTCATATCCGTCTGATTCGAGGAGAGGGAAGCGATCAACTCGATCTTTTGGGCGTCCTAGGGAAAATTAAACTGGAGGTGCTTTCTATATCGTATGATTGAGCTTTTTGATTTGACAAAAAATTTCGGCACGACACTTGCCGTAAATCATCTAACCCTCCGGGTAAAACCAGGTGAAATATATGGCTTCATCGGCCCAAACGGTGCGGGGAAAACGACCACGATCCGAATGATGGGAGGCATTCTGGAACCGACATCCGGGACCATTATCATCGCCGGTGTGGATATGAAAAAAGATCCAGTTCAGGCGAAAAAAATAATCGGTTTCATCCCGGACCGGCCATTCCTCTATGAAAAATTGACGGCAATGGAATTTATGACCTTCATCTCCGACTTATACCAAGTAGACTCCGGCACCATGCCCGGCCGCGCATATGAACTTTTAAGGCAATTCGCCTTGCAGGATTGGGCTGACGAAATGATTGAGGCCTTTTCACATGGCATGAAACAAAGATTGATCATTGCCTCTGCGCTTTTACATAATCCCAAAATTCTTGTGATTGACGAGCCGATGGTCGGACTGGATCCCACAGCGGTCCGAATGGTCAAAGATATCCTCAAGGGGCTCTCCGCCCAAAACGTAACCATTTTTGTCTCAACGCATACACTCAGCATTGCCGAGGATCTCTGCGACCGCATTGGCGTCATTCACAAAGGGACGCTCCTGGCACAGGGAACCATGGAAGAACTCAATCAAGCGGCTCAGACCGGCAACGCCGGCTTGGAAGAAGTCTTTTTAACCCTCGTCCGGGAAGCTTGACGCCTATGAATCGAACCGTTCGAATACTCCTTAAAACCCGCTTGATTGGAGAGTTAAACAGCCTCAAACGCAGTCATCGGAACAATTACCGCACACGAATGACGATATTCATTTCGGTCGGTCTATCCTTTTGGATCGGGACATTCGTTCTTTTTTACCGCATTTTGACCTATTTTCAAAGCGTCCAAGATTTCGGCAACATTCTCGCGATGAAGCTTCTATCAATGATCATGATCACTTTTTTCACCCTTCTCATTTTCAGCAGTATTATCAACAGCCTATCTCACCTATATTTGAGCCGTGACCTGCCTCTGATTTTGTCAATGCCCGTTTCGATTCAGGACCTTTTTCTATCACGATGGTACGGAATCACCTTTGACTCATCCTGGATGGTCGTTGTCTTTAGTCTTCCTGTCTTCTTGTCTTACGGATTGGTTTTTGACGCAGGTATCGGTTTTTATCTGACAGCTATTGGCGTCCTGCTCTTCCTTTGTATGAGTGCTTGCGCGATATCCAGTCTAATTGTTTTGCTTGGCGCGGTTCTGCTTCCAGCTGGAAAAATCCGCACACTTTTTGTCATCTTCGGCGTCGCCCTCGCAATTCTTCTTATTGTCTCTTTGCGAATTCTTCGTCCCGAACAACTTGTAAATCCCGACAGTTTTGCCTCGATGGTTCTCTATCTCAATTCCCTTGAGGCCCTTTCTTTTCCTTTTCTCCCCACGACGTGGCTTACCGACGCCATTCGTCTGGCCTTAACCTCTGAATGGAAATGGTCTCTTTTTCATCTCGCCCTTTGTGCAAGTTTTGCTTTTTCTCTTCTCTTCATCAATCAACTGACCGCCCAATTCGTCTACTTTCATGGGTTTTCCAAAGCTCAAACAACGCCCAAACGCTTCTTCATCCCTATCACATTCAAAGGTCGAAATTGGGAGAACCTCCTTTTCTTTTTATCCCGTCCGGCCCGAGCCTTTTTGGTCAAGGAAATTCGAACGTTTTTTCGCGATTCAACACAGTGGCCGCAGCTTTTCCTGATTTGCGCCCTGATCGTGATCTATCTATATAATTTCTCGGTTTTGCCTCTGGAAAAATCTCCGATTAAAACCGTTTACCTTCAAAACATCTTTTCCTTTTTGAACGTCGCTTTGGCTGCATTCGTTCTGTCTGCCATTTCGGCCCGCTTCGTTTTTCCGTCGGTCAGCATGGAGGGAGAGGCATTTTGGATAATACAGACCGCCCCAGTATCCATGAAAACGTTTCTTTGGATCAAATTTTTTCTTTATTATCTTCCGCTGCTCATTTTGTCCGAGTTTTTGATCGTCGTGACGAATATTTTGCTCCATGTCTCTCTCTTTATGATGATCTTATCCACTGCGACGATTTTTTGCCTCGTCCCGGCCATTGTCGGTCTTGCCGTCGGCTTAGGCGCCAAGTATCCCGATTTCAAATCGGAAAATCCGGCTCTATCCGCCACCAGCTTGGGCGGGCTCCTTTTCATGCTTTTAAGTTTCGGCCTTATCGTGGCCGTGATCATCCTTGAAGCCGGCCCGGTCTATCGAATTTTCATGGCCGGTCTCTCCAAGCAATCCTTCACCGCGTTTCAGCTGATCTGGTTTGCTTCTTCATTTTTTCTGGCATTGCTATTGTGCATCGTCGCCGTTTTTTATCCCATGAAACTTGGCGAAAAAAATCTCCTAAAGAAATAATCTCCTTTCTTCCCCTCCAAACGACGCCCTTACAGAAGAAGGGCGAAAGAGTCCTTATCGGCCCGTCGCCCTCCTGCTTTTTTCAAAACCCATCTGCCCATGCTGATGGCGTTTTCTCAGCCAATTTTATTGGAATGTCTCCATATCTTTCTTTTTTCCGCTTCTTTGATGAGATCTTCCCGAAAATCGGGATGCGCAATCGAAATGAGTTTTTCCGCCCGGTACCATGTGGGACAGGTTTTCAACGAAACCGCACCGTATTCCGTAACGACGAAGTTGACCATTTGTCTTGTCACGGTTGTAATACTTCCCAACTCAAAATTCGGAACAATGCGAGATTCAATCGTACCGTCTTTTTTCTTGTGAATCGAAGGCAAGCAGATGAAGCTACGGCCTCCTTTGGAGAGATATGCACCCAGCACAAAATCTGACATTCCACCGTTTCCGGAAATTTGTTTAAATCCTGAACTTTCCGCATTGACTTGCCCGTAGAGGTCCACCTGAAGGGCTTGATTGATGGAAATCAGATTGTCAATTTGGGCCAATTTGGTTGGGGTATTGACGGTTCCGACGCTGCACGAGGCAAGCGCGGAGTTTCGATCAATCCAATCATAAAGAGATTTTCCACCTAATGCAAAAGTATAATTGATTTTGCCTTGATCGAAATTTTTCTTCAAACCCGTCATGACACCCGCTTCCCACATATCGCGATATGCGTCGACGAGCATCTCCGTCCATCCCCCTAGGTCTTTGAGATCCGATTGACTGATCATCTTTCCCAAAACGTTCGGCATACCGCCGATGCCCAGCTGAATGCAGTCTCCATCTTTGATGTTCGCCAAAACATGCTCGGCGATTTTTTTATCCGTCTCTGTTGGGGTGATAACCGGCAATTCGGCAAGTGGCGGATTTTTCCCCTCGACGATGGCGTTGACTTGGGAGATGTGGATACGTTCCATGCTGCCACCGTAAGCATATGGAATATTTTCATTGACCTCGACAATGACATTTTTCGCGTGAATGGCCTGCAAATAACAGCAGGAGTTGTGCAACCCCCAATTGAAATATCCATCTTTATCCATTGGACCAACCTGTACCATAAAATGATCGCGCAAGGGTGTGCCGCTTTTTACAGGATCGTTTACGGCGTTGATGACATAGAGATCGGATTCGCCATACAAGGTCGGCTGATAAAAAACACCTTTGCATTGATCCTGCAGAATACGGGTCAGCAGGCTAAAGTGCATGTCGTTATAAGTGAATACTTCCCCATTGGGATCTTTCAGGATCACTTCCGGAACCGGCGGCACAGTCACCGCACACATAATTTTAATATCTTTCAACTCATCCTTACGAGCCGCCAAAGCTTTATCCAGTTCGATCGGTTTACCGTTAAACATCGCCCAATCGATCCAGTCCCCGGATTTGACTTTCCCAATCGCCTCTTCAGCCGTAACCAATTTCTCTTTGTACATGTCATAATAGCTTGCCATATTGCCTTTCTCCTCTTTATTTGTGTTTTTTTTCAGGCAACCGATCCAATTCGAAAAACCGTCACGACTTCAGACAGAATCGAATCCATCCGGATGCCTTCAGCTTAATACATGATGCTCACCGTTTCTGATGATTTTCCCGAAGGATTCTTTAAAAAAGCTTTCTATGGTCTGCCGATTGGCAATACCCAACATTCTGTTGATCTCCATGGCTTTATAGAAAAAAAGATAAGTCGGCGTACCGGTGATGTGAAACATCCCCTTGAATGTTTCCAAAAAGGACTCATCCACAAAAGCCGCAGAAAGATGTGCTTTACATCCTCCAACGGCAAGTTCCAGACTTCTCAATTGGTCTGGAAAATCATCGTCTCTCGGCATGCAGAGCACCACAAGCGGCTCTGCGGCCTCAATGACATTCTCTTGGAAATTTTGAGGGTTGATTCGTTTTATCAATGTATTCAAGCCAATGATTGTTCGATACCTTGAGAGATGAATACGCTTCTTTGAATGTTGAATGTCGGGGCAAGCGGTAATTATGCGCCGATCTCATCATGATTATGAACAAACATTTTTCCTCCCTAGACCTTGAGAATAGCGGATAGCGTGCCAAAGACATCCATATTCGGATGACTTCTGATTCAGTTATTTTTTTAGGAGGTTGGAGTGACGGGATATAAAAACGAATGGTTTTTAAACTTGTGGCGTGCCACATATTGTGCGCCACATTTTGCGCCATGTCACAATTCTTATGACCTATTGTTCGATTTGCATCCGTTCGAGCTTTCGATACAGGGTCCTTCTGTTCATTCCTAGTAAGTTCGCCGCTTTTGTTTTATTCCATCGAACCTTTGTCAGGGCATCGATGATTTCTTGATCTTTGAGAGGATGCTGTGATGTCTTATGCGTATTTTCTTTCGATGAGTGCTTTTTCAAGTCCCGTAATTCGGAAGGCAGATCGTTCAAAGTAATCACTTGTCCGTGGCAAACAATGAAGGCATGCTCGATGACATGTTCAAGCTCCCGAACATTTCCCGGCCATTGATAATTCATGAATAGATTTAAAACTTCTTTAGATACCCCTTCGATACATTTATTGAAGCGGTCGTTAAAGATCCGACAGAGATGATCTATAAACAAGGGAATGTCTTCAAGCCGATCGCGAAGCGGGGGCAAGGTGACTTCGACAACTTTGAGTCTATAATACAGATCTTCTCGAAATTCTCCCAAGCGTACTTTCTCTTTCAAATTTTTGTTCGTGCAGGCGATCACGCGCACATCGACTTTCCGGGATTGTGAATCCCCTACTTTTTCAAATGTTTTCTCCTGTAAAACGCGGAGCAGTTTGAGCTGGATGATCGGTGAAATATCTCCAATTTCATCTAACAGCAATGTTCCGCCGTCCGCGGCTTCAAACCGCCCTTGCTTGTCTTTTATAGCGCCGGTAAATGCCCCTTTGATATGGCCGAACAGTTCAGACTCCAGCAGGCTTTCCGTTAAAGCGGAACAATTCACCGCCACAAAGGGCTTGAAAGCCCGCTGCCCACTGTAATGCAGAGCCCTTGCCACCAATTCTTTTCCTGTCCCACTTTCGCCGGTAATGAGAACCGTCGTCTCTAAATTGGCGAGATCCTCCAAAAGACGATAGACGTCCTGCATTTTTTTGCTTCTTCCGATAATATTTTGGAATTGATGCCGTTCACGCAGTTCCCGTTCTAAATCCCTCAAAAGCGTGATATCCCGAATCACCAACACGGCGCCAAGATACTGCCCCTGTGGATGCCTGAGCGGGGCGCTGGTGATACTGACGAGTTGCTGTCGACGATTATGACGGTTACATTCCATTCGATATTCCTTGATGGAAGATTTTCTTTCCAGCGTCTTTTTAATCACGTCCAGGCAAGAACGATTACAGTCGGTCAAGCAGTTTTCCAAAGGCTTCCCCACAATATCAGAAATTTTCAAACCGCAGATTGTCTCTGTTGAAGGATTTGCCTCCATAACATTCAAAGACATATCCACCGTGATAATCGCTTCTTTGACGCTTCCGAAGATCGCCTCAAGACGACTTCGATGTTCGGCCAGTTCTTGTTCCACCTTCTTTCTTTCAGTGACGTCACGACAAACGGATCGAAAGCCGACAACCGCCCCTTGATCGTTTCGAATGACCGACCCACAGTCTTCCACCACTCTGCGCTCTCCATCCGCCCGAATGATTTCATACGTAAAACGTCGCGGCAACCCGGTTTTATAAACCGTCGAGTAATTATCAAAAGCGATTTTTCGATTGGTTTCATCGGTCCAGGTTCTGTAATTGAGTCCGACGGTTTGCTCTCTCGGAACCCCCCACACTTTGGATGCCGCGTGATTGACATACGTGATGGTCCCCGCCAAAGTGAGTTCGGAAATCGTGTCATCCACTTCTTCCAGCAGTTTTTGATACATATCGAGAGACTGACGTAGTGACGCTTCTTCTTCCTTCAATCGCTGATACATCTCACGATAATCGTTTTCCGGTTCCTGATCTTTCTCGGAACAGGACAATGCTTTTACACAGTCAGGATTCTTTTGAGATCGTTTCTCTTTTTGGACAGGAACTTCGAATGTTTTACTCATAAAATATTTTCATCCGTTTCATATTGATGTCCAGGCGTCATTTTTTTCACCGAGTGTCCAGACGCTTGAGTTTATGACAAATGCCGCCTTACATATCCGGCAAAATGTCTTATTTTCACGCGAGAGTAAAGATGATTTTTTAAGCCGCCTCATCCATCCCAGCTTTGGATCGACTATGCTGACATGATCCGCACATTTGAACCATTTGAGATCGTTCCTTCAATTTTTCCGTAGGTCCACCAAAATATAGGAATGCCCCTCTCTGCTCATCTTGATGCCGATGAGGTTCCCGTTGATCATGTCCATGGTTTCCTCGGAGACGGTGGCATTGGGCACAGATAAATGATCTGCGACCAGAGTGCGCAAATCTTCGCACCATCGTCCGCCGTGTTTGCGGCGATAGGCAAACTGCATCTGGCTGATTTCATTTTCGACTCTCTTATAAACCTCATCGGCTAATTTTTCGGTTTCAGTCTTCACTGGATATGGTGGACCGAAGTTCATCTGCTTGTTTTTCTCACTTAATTTTTCTTTTTCACTTTTATCCTTCAAAACCCAATGATCTCCCTCTCGAACGACCTTTCTCAAAGATGACCCTTTGTATTCTGATGGATTGCAAAGAAGATAATTGCCGCCCCTGATATCGATCGTAAATGGATATCGATTGGAATATGGCACCGGCGATAGAGAAGAACGCGTCTGCATTTTCAATCGAATGTTTTCGTCTCGGATCAAAAGCAAGATGATATGCATTCCACCGCAAAGATCCCTTTGCACGTCAGCCGTTTTAAATCCCCAAAGGCCCCCTTGGTCTCCGGCCTTTTGATCCATCATATCGAGAAATCGATTGAGACGATCCTTCGTCTGCTGATAAAAATCGTTGACATTTGATTCGGACCACCCTCGTTTGTTCACCAAAATGGCCGTTTCCTCAATCAAAATTTTGACATTCTCCAAAGATTTTTCAAAGTCATCTTTCGTCTCCATCTTCAATCGCCGATCAAACACGGATGCTGCATCCAGATAATCTTTCTTGTATTTCATTTGGATCAACGGAAAGGCGACCAAGGCGGTCACCACTATAAAAACCAAAACAGCCACTCCCTTATGCCGAGCGATGATATTCGTTTTTGGAGGGTGATCCCCCGATGCTGTGGGGGCTCCCTGCAAAATACACCGCGTTTTCTCCGTTGCAGAAGACATCTTTTGGTTCTGTCCCCCGTCCGGCTGAACTTTGTTAAAGATAATGCCGCAATACCGACATTCTCCAGGTTTGACAAACGATGGTAAATCCTTCATTTGAGGCTTTCCGCAATTTG
>CAZPTW010000065.1:0-10218 GCA_964589235.1 uncultured Smithella sp.
AGGCCTGCGGGATTCCCGCGAGCGGAGAACTTTTCCGTGCCGTGGAATGTCTGGCGCTTGCCTCACGCTACACCCCCGGCAAACGCCCGTCGACCCTGACGATCAACCACCATGTCCCCTCACCGCGCCGATCGCGCCGGATCCTGGATGCCCACCCGGAGCAAATCTGGGATGAATACGAAAGCAAGAGACTATTGGCCGCCTGGCGCATTCCGGTGGTGAACGAGGCCGTCGTCGACTCGGCCGCGGCAGCCTTGCGCGCGGCGCGAAGCCTGGGGTATCCCGTCGTCCTCAAAGGCCTTCGGCCGGGGCTGGTCCACAAAACGGAATCCGGTCTGGTCAGGCTCGGCCTATCCACACCGGCCGCTTTGAGAAAGTCATTTGCCGAGCTTCAAGGGCGATTGAAGGGGAGGGGACGAATTTTGATCCAGCGGCAAATCGGCGCCGACTTTGAATTGATCGCCGGCGCCATCCGTGACGACCAATTCGGTCCTTGCGTCATGTTCGGCCTGGGGGGCATTTTTTCGGAGCTGCAAAAAGATGTCGTCTTCGCGCCCGCGCCTCTTTCGCTTTCCACCGCCCGTCGCTTGATCGATCGGATTTCCGCTAAAAAACTCCTGCAAGGATTTCGGGGCATGAAACCCCTCGACATGAAGACCATGGCGGGCATTCTGGTTGCCGTCGGAAACATTCTTGCGGCCGAGAAAGACATCGAACAAATCGACATCAACCCCCTCGTGGTGGGGCAAGGGAAACCCGTGGCTGTGGATGCAACCATTATCAGAAAAAAAGTTTAGCGGGAGGAATGCATCCTTCCGCGCCGCATGACATCAAGGGAGGCGTTATGAGAAAACATCCGATCTCAGACGGTCTTCGTCATTTACGGCCCCATGTCTTGGTTTTGCTTTGGGGATGGTTGCTCGGCCCTTGTCTTATCGGTTGCAGCACGGTGGCCGACTGGTACTTTCAGCAGCGCCTCGATCCTCTTGAGGGGGAATGCCGCATCGCCGGCTTGAAAGAAGCGGTGTCCATCCGACGTGACGCCCACGGGATTCCCTACATCGAGGCCCGCCATCTCCACGACCTGGCGATGGCCATCGGTTATGTCAACGCCTCAGACCGACTGACTCAGATGACGGGATTCAGACTTTTGTCCCAGGGAAGAATATCCGAAATGGCCGGTCCCGCCACGCTTAATCTGGACATCTACATGCGCACCATCAACCTCCGGAAAACCGCTGAAAATCTCGCCCGCCACACAAGCCCGGCCAATCTCGCTTTGCTGGAATCTTATGCCGCGGGGGTCAACGCGTACCTCGACTCACATCGTGGACGAATGCCGCCTGGGCTGGCCTTGGCCGGCTATCAACCGGAGCCTTGGACCGCGATCGATTCGCTGTCGATTTTCACGCTCGTCACTTTCGCTTTGTCTTTCAACCTCCATGAGGAAATCGCCGCCCTGACCGTCGCGCAAAAGATCGGTCCCGACCGGTTGGCTTGGCTTTTGCCCATTTATCCCGACGAACCGATTCCCTTCGCGGAAGCGGCAAAATTGAAGGGACTCGATCTTCGGGGCGCGCGAGGAGCTCTCGCGGGCTATGCGGATTTGCAACCGGTTTTACAGGCTCTGGGATGGGGCGGGCTTGCCGCCTCGAACAACTGGGCGATCGGCAAGGAACTCACCAAGAACAAAGCCAGCATCTTGGCCAACGATCAGCACTTGGTCTTGAGTATGCCCTCCATGTACAACCTCATGCACGTCCGCTGCGCGCCCCTGGATGTCGCGGGTGTCACTCTGGCCGGACTCCCGGCGATCGTCGCCGGTTACAACGGCCATATCGCCTGGGGGATGACCATGGTCATGGCGGACAATCAAGACGTTTTTCTGGAAAAACTTCGCCTGATCGATGGAAAGTTGCATTATCTCTACAAGGACCGGTGGCTCCCGGCATGCGAACGAAAGGAGATCTTCCGGGTCAAAGGCCAAGCCCCCGCAACCGTCACCATTTACGAGACCGTCCACGGGCCCCTATTGAACGATGCTCTCCGCCAAGAATCGACCCACATCATCCGGGCGGGGCAAATCGATCTGCATGACGGTTTGGCGCTGGCCTATGCCGCAAGCGCCGATTTGGATGACAGCGTGAACGCTTTCTTCGGATTGAATCAGGCTCGGTCGCTTGCTGAAGCCCATGAGCTCATCAAGCGGATTCGCGCCATTCCGTTGAATATGGTGGCGGTTGATCGTGAAAATATCGCCTGGCAGGTCACCGGCAACTTCCCCCAACGGGCCGGCGGACGGGGCCTGCTCCCCTCGCCCGGCTGGACCGGCGCCTACGACTGGATTGGGCTGGTGGACCCGGCGGCGCTGCCCGGCACGAAAAATCCAACCAGCGGTTTCGTCGCAACGGCCAATCACAAAACCGTCGGTCGAAACTACCCTCATGTCCTGTCCTCTTCCTGGTATTGGCCTGAGCGGGCTGAGCGGATTTCGCATATGATTTCCGCCACCCATCAGCACACCTTTCAAACATCCATGGATATGCAGCTCGACATCCGGTCTTTTTTGGTTCCGAAGCTTCAGAAGCTCCTTCGCCAAGAGGACATCGCCCGCCCAATCGAGCAGGAGATTCAAAGTTGGCCCGACGCTCGAAGACAAGCCCAGGCGCGCTTGGCTTTGTCCATGTTGATGGATTTCGACGGCGTCATGAAACCGGAGTCCGCCCCAGCGGCACTCCTATCCGCCTTCTTGCACCAGGCCACAAGGAATATTTTTCTCGACGAACTGGGACCGCCGGATTCCGAGACTTGGAAGGCGTTTGTTGTCCTCAACAGTCAAAGTTACAACGCCACATGTGATCACCTGCTCATTCGCGGGGACGAAAGTCCTTTCTGGGACGACATTCGGACGCCGATTCGGGAAACCAAAGCGATGATTTTGGCGCGAAGTCTGGCCGATGCCGTGATGATGCTCGAAAACGCAATGGGGCCGGACGCAAAGATATGGAAATGGGGGACGCTGCACACATATTTTTGGGAGACGGACTCCTACAAGATGGCCCCAAATCTGGGCCTATCCGAGCGCGTCGGTCTGGACGCCGTGGCCCCCTACTTCAACCGCGGTCCCTACCCCGCCCCCGGCGATCTTTTCACCCTCAATGTTTCCATGTACCTGATGGGAAAAGATTTCAACACTTGGATCATTCCCGCGATGCGGTTGATAGTCGATTTCGGTCTGATCGAACCGATGATGGCCGTCATCAGTTCCGGTCAGTCGGACCACCCGTCCAGTCCGCACTACGATGATGTCATCGCGCTCTGGCGGGAGGGACGGTATATTTCTTTTCCCTTCGGCGATGAGGCCGTGAAAAAACAGTATCGAAGACTGTTCGTCATTCATCCTTGAACCCGTCAGGCCAGAATCGCCACGATCCTCGCCGGCGCGGCGCTCGCTGCCTTGATCTTCAGCGGAAAACAAGCCACTTTGAATCCGAAAGGCGGAAGAGCGCCGAGATTCACCAAGCGCTCCATATGGGAGTAAGGCGCGTCGATTTGGTGCGCCGCCCAGAAGATACCGGGTGCGTTTTCGGCAAGCGCTTTTTGCGCCTGTACATGGAGCGGCATATCCCATCCCCAAGCGTCAATCCCCATCACACGAATGCCCCGATCATAAAGCCAGCAGGTGGCCTCGGCCGTCACCCCGCAGCCTTTGAAAATATAGTCCGGCTGTCCGTAATAGACATCCCGTCCCGTATGCAGCAAAACGATATCCATCGGTTTCAGAACATACTCAATCCGTCGCAGCTCCTCTTCCAGATCGGGAACAGTGATCGGATCACACTCGCCTTTGGTCACAAAAGTGAGTTTGACGCCGTCACCAAAGAACCATTCCAACGGAAGCTCGTCGATGGTCTTTGCCTTTTGACCGCCGATTTCACTGTTGTAGTGCCATGGAGCGTCCACATGCGTCGTTCCATGGGTTTCCAGCCGTGTGATGGTTTCCGTCGCCCAGCCTTCGCCTCGCCGAAGCAGATGAGAAGGCACCTGAAAAAGCCGGTCAATCGCCTGCGCGCCTTCGGCCTGGGTTCGGTAGACAATGTCGATCGCCGAATATTCTGGCGTATCTTCGGGGGTTTGAGCGACAGTGGCGGATAGATCGATGATCCGCATGGCCTTTCTCCTTTCTTCTGAGCAAGATCAAAAAATCAGTTTTTTCAGCCTTTTTACCAGTGACTGCGCCGGCGCGAAACCGGCTTCGATGCCCAGGGCCTTTTCGCAATCGGAAAGCGCCTGAGAGTAGAGTTTCATTTCGTAATACGTCTGCGCCCGCCCCCAAAAAGCATCGAGCTGACAAGGATTCAGGAAAATCGACCGGTCATAATCCTCCAGCGACCGGTCATAACGTTTCAGAACACGAAACGTCAGAGCCCGGTTGTTATAGGAACGGACGTTTTTGGGGTCATAGGCGATGGATTTGGTGAAATCCCGAATGGCTCGGAGATAGTCCGACATGGCAAAATGAGCCATCCCCCGGTGGTTGTAAACCAGCGACCGAAGCGAATCCTGAATTTTGAGACGAAGAATGGACGTGTAGATGCCGACGGCGGTCTCGAACTGTCCGTTGCTGTGGGCTTCGAGAGCGGCCAAAAGCGCCTTCTCCAAATTCGCCTCGCCGACGATCAAATCGATGGCTCCGGACGCGGCGGGACTCTCTTTTTCAGAGACGATCCCCAGGTCTTTGTCAATATTCGGCGCCGAGGCAAGCTTTGCCTCCAGGCTCTGTCTTCTTTTTCGGTCTTGCTCGCGGATGTCCTTTTGGTAGTCTCTGAGCTCTTGAAAGATCAAATCGGAAAGCGTCAGTGTGGCGTTCAAGGCCGCAAGCTTTCTCCGGATGGATTCGATCGGCAAGGTAATGTCCGTTTTGTAGATGAGCTCATGCTCCACCTCCGCCCAAGCGTCCTGGAGGATCGTGCGCAACTGGACTTCGCAAACGTCCGATGTGCAGGGAAGTTCCAGCCTGCGATAAACCGAGTCGATGCGGATGAGAAAATGAATCGAATTGTAGCCGAATTCACCGGGCGATTGGCGCGATCCTTTATGCTCCAATTCCACGACGTGAAAATGATTTTTGATGAGATTTTCCACCACCTCCAAGTCTTCCAAAAAAGGACAAATGATTCTCAACCCCAGGAGATCGGTGATACTGGCCGGTCCTTCATGGCCCCGGCGGGTCATTTTCAGCAGTTTGTCGAAATAGGCGTCAAATCGTTTGATGCGATATTTAATCGTCGGGAAATGGTTGTGGGCTTCCAAAAGATTGCGCACATCCCGGTAAACGGAATTCAAAATTTCATCATAGACGGGATAGAGCTCTTCGTAAATCGCCTTGAGTTTTGCGCGATCGAGATCCCCCGGCGAAAGAAGCGTCAATTGCCCCTGCATAGCCATGACAAACGCCTTCAAATGAATTTATTGTCATCAAACTATAGGAAAAATCTTCAAGACTGTCAATTCGATAAAGACGAAACGCCTTTTGGGCGTCCGGTCAAATCGCGACGGCAATGACCATAAATGAAACGTCTGTGAAAAAATATAAAAGCCCTTCCGGCATAGCACCGGAAGAGCTCTCGGAAAGGTAGCAGTTGGAACATGCTACGGGAAAGGCTAAAACGGTGTCTTCCGGATCTTCCTCAAAAGAAAAGAACCGGAGGACATTGAATCCGCTGAATTTCTATATATGTTTGGTGGAATCTCTCAGCATCAGCACACCGAACATGCAAATGAGATAGAAGATTGAAATGAACGCCATCACCGCCGTGAGTCCGACTTTCTGAGCCGCAGCGCCCATCACCACCGGAACCAACGTCACGATTAAGCGCCCGGTGGCGTAACCGGCCGAAACACCGACGGCGCGGATGTTCGTGGGGAACTGCTCCACCAGGTAAGCGGCCAGAACCGCCCAGATCACCGAGGGACATATCCACGCGATCGTTCCCCAAACGTAAAACACCATGTCGCTTTCCCATTCGAAGCCCATCCAGCCGAATAAGGTCACCGCCGCCAAGAATCCGCCGACGGCCATGATCGTGCGTTTGCCGATTTTATCGCCGATCAAACTGGCGATCAGATAACCTAAAATCGCCATGAATTGCAAAAAGAGCAGGAAGGAGGAGAACGCTTTCGGAGAGACGCCTCTTTCCCGTGCCAAAATCGTAGGCAACCAGGTATTGACCGCCCAATAGGTAAACATCAAACAGGTACAAATCAGTGAGACATAGATGAACGATCGGATATTTTCCTTCTTGAGAAGATCTTTGAAACCGACCGCCGCGGCCGCGGGCTGACCGGTGACAACGCCTTTTTTCTTATCTTCCTGCATCTTGAGCCAAACCGGCGATTCCGGAATGGCAAACTGGATGTAGAGTGCCAGTAAAACAGCGGTCGCGCCGAAGAAATACAAAACCGGCCAGCCGAAAATCGGAGACAGGAAGTGATTGATCCCGACGATGATCGCGATGCCGATCGGCCAGCCCATTTGCATCCAGGAGCTGTACTTCGCGCGTTTGGCCGGCTCCGTATATTCCTGCAGCAGCGTGCCGGCCAGCGCCCATTCGGCGCCGAGCCCCAAACCGGCCAGGAACCTCAGCACAGCCAATTGAATGTAATTGGTGACAAACCCGGTCAAACCGGTCATGATGCCGAAAAAAGCGATACACCAGACCAGCGCCCGTTTTCTCCCGTATTTGTCGGCGAGCGGGCCGAAGATATATCCGCCGCAACTCATTCCGATCAGCATACACGTGGCGACAAAACCTATTTGCACCAACGTCAGCGACGGCCAGGCGTTCAACAACAAAGGCGCCGCCAACGCAAAAACCCAAATATCCATTCCATCAAAGGCAAAACCTAAAATCGAAACGGCCAACACTTTCCCCCTGTATTTTGCGGGGTCAACAATTGTTCCACTAGATACTTCAGACATGAACCTAAAACCTCCATTGGTGTGACACGAAATCACGAAAAAAAATCAGAAAAATAAAACCACTAAACTGCTCTTAATCCTGCCTTTATCTGTTCCTTCTTTTCCCTTTCCTTTCACGCGGGTCAGGACGCCGCCCGGTGGCGGCTTCCTAACCCTGAATTGATCAAATCCAAAAGTATCTTTATTTCTTGTAATTGTAGAAACCTTCCCCTGTTTTCTGCCCCAATTTGCCCTCCGTATATTTCTTGACGATCGTGGGCACGGGCAAATCCGCGGGATTACCGGATTCATAGAAGTGGCTCATGCCGATGTCGTAGGCGAGATCAATCCCGGTGAGATCCAAAAGACGGAAGGGCCCCATGGGGTGGCCGGCGCCGTAAACACAGGCTTTGTCGATATCCTCAAAGGACGCCACGCCCATTTCGAGCATCCAAAGAGCCTCTTTGTGGATGGCGCTGAAAATGCGGTTGAGCACAAAGCCGTCGACTTCTTTCTTGATGTGAATGGGGACCTTGTCGATCTTAAGACAAAAATCCATCATGCATTTGGCCGTTTCGTCGGAAACGTGGGGCCCCTGGACGACTTCCACGAGCTTCATCACCAACGCCGGGTTGAAGAAGTGAAGATTGCAAACCTGGGAGGGGCGTTGCGTGACGCCGGCAATCCGAGAACTCACGATAAAGGAACTGTTGGTCGCCAAAATCGCGCCGGGCGGGGCGATTTTATCCAGGTCGGCGAAAATTTTCTTTTTCAGATCCAGTCTTTCCAAGACAGCTTCAATAACGATGTCGGCGTTTTGGGCGGCGACTTTCAAATCGCCGGTGAAGGAGATATTGGCCCTCACTTTCTTCGCGTCATCCTCCGACATCTTGCCTTTTGAAATCCGACCGGACAGATAATTGTCCGCGAATTTCTCCGCTTTTTCCAAAACCGCCGGAACGACATCCGTACAGGTGGTTTTGAAACCCGAAAGAGCGCACTGAAGGGCAATTTGATGTCCCATGTTTCCCGCGCCCACCACACACACGTTTTTCACATCTTCAATCTTCATCTGACATCCTCGCTTTCATGAATTGATGTATTCTACAGGCCCAAATGAGGCCTCTCTACAACGAGCGTTGGTTGTATTGACCTACTTTGCCGGATGCAATTTGTCAAGAAGTATTGTACGACGCAAGGGCAAGGCGCCCGTTTCGGGCTTTGACAATCTACCTTATTGATAATATAAGGGTTTAGAAAGAAAACGGCGCCTCGGATGGCAACCGGAGGCGCCGAAAGAAAAAGGCCGTCTGAATTTCATCCCCGATTTGGGCTTAAGCATCTCTCGACATCAAAAGCCGGACGGGGACGTCCTTCCCCTGACTCCCAGCATTCTGATAAGGGACATCGGGCGCGTCTATTGATCCTGAGCTCGGATCGGTAATCTTCTTCAAGAGACAGACCTGACCATCGATTGAAATCCTTGAAGAGGATCTCTCGATCAAGGATCACGAGTCCCTGAAGATGGACTCGTCTTTCAATTGGTAATCATCAATCTTTCGGTAAATCGTCCGTCGGCCGATGCCCAAGAGGCGCGCCGCTTTGGCTTTGTTCCAGCCGGTTTTGATGAGCGCGTTTCGGATTTCTTCCCTTTCCGACGGGGAACGCCCGGCTTTCACCCTCCGACGTCCGGCGCCGTCCGCAGGATCGAGATGACGCAGTTCGGCCGGGAGATGCTCGAGGGTGATGACCCCGCCTCGGCACAAGACAAACGCGTGCTCCAGCACATGCTCCAGCTCCCGGACGTTCCCCGGCCACCCGTAATTCATGAACCGGCCCAACACCTCGCTGGAAATCCCCTCGATCTCCTTCCCAAACCGCCCGTTGAACACCCGACAAAAATGATCCACCAAAAGCGGCACGTCCTCAAGACGGTCGCGAAGCGGAGGCAAAGCCACCTCCACCACCTTCAACCGATAATATAAATCCTGACGAAACTCCCCCTTCCTCACTTTCTCCTTGAGATCCTTGTTCGTGCAGGCAATCACCCGAACATCCACCTTCCGGGGCGTCGACTCCCCCACCCGCTCAAATTCCTTCTCCTGCAACACCCGCAAAAGCTTCACCTGAATGAGCGGCGAAATATCCCCGATCTCATCGAGCAATATCGTCCCCCCATCCGCCGCCGCAAACCGCCCCTGCTTGTCTTTGACCGCGCCCGTAAACGCCCCTTTCACATGACCGAACAGCTCACTCTCCAAAAGACTCTCCGCCAAGGCCGAACAGTTCACGGTGGTAAACGGTTTGAAGGCCCGGTTGCCGCTGTAGTGCAAAGCTCTGGCGACCAGCTCCTTGCCCGTCCCGCTCTCCCCGGTGACCAATACGGTTGTATCGAGGTTTGCCAGATCTTCCAGCAGACTGTAGATATTCTGCATGGTTTTGTTCCGGCCGATCAGGTTCTGGAACTGGTGGCGCTCTCTGAGTTCCCGTTCCACGTCTCGCAGCAGCGTTACATCCCGGATCACCATCACCGCCCCCATAAAGTTGCCCCGCGGGTCGATAAGCGGCGAACTCGACACGCTCACCACTTGCTGAGGCCGCACCTGATGGTCGCATTCGATCCGGTGTTCTCGCACGGCTTTCTTCCGCTCCAGGGTTTGCCTCAACACTTCCCGGCAGGCCTGGCTGCATTTCATAGAACAAGCGGCAAACGGCTTCCCGGCGATCTCCTTGACGGCCATCTCACAGATGCTCTCTGTCGATTTATTCGCGTCGATCACGTTCAAAACCGGGTCCACGGTGATGATCGCGTCCTTCACGCTCCCAAAAATCGCTTCCAGCCGAGAGCGGTGTTCCATAAGTTTCTTCTCGGCTTCCCGCTGTTCCGTCACGTCGCGGGAAACCATACGAAACCCGTAAATCTTTCCTTTGGCGTCGCGCGCGAGCGATACGGATTTCTCAATCGTTCGCACGACCCCTTCACGATCCGTCACTTCAAACATGATGTTCTTGACGGGAACCCCGGTGAAGTAAACGTCCTTGTAGAGCCGGTCATACTGACGGACATCCCGATCTTTCATGTAATGCCGGTAATTCATCCCCATCAATTCATGGCGGGGCAGTTTCCACATTCGGCATCCGGCATCGTTGATGAATGTGATGTTGCCTTTCAGGTCGATTTCGCTTAAGTGCACGTCCACGTCGTCCAGGATGGTCTCGTACCGTTTCAGGGAGTCTTCCAAAAGCTCGACTCTCTG
>CAZPTW010000066.1:0-10214 GCA_964589235.1 uncultured Smithella sp.
ATATGGGGATCCTGCGAGTCGATCATCCCGACATCATGGATTTCATCATGTGCAAAGCCGATAAAAAGCAACTCAATAATTTCAATATTTCCGTGGGGGTCACGGAAGCCTTCATGAAGGCGGTGGAAAGGGATGAAAATTACGAGTTGATCAATCCGCGAAACGGCCAAGTCACAGGCACGCTCAATGCGCGTAAAGTTTTCAATCGCATCGTCGCCCAGGCATGGGAAAACGGGGAACCGGGTATCGTTTTCCTAGACCGCCTCAATCGCGACAACCCCACACCCCAGGTAGGCCAGATCGAATCGACCAATCCCTGCGGCGAGCAGCCGCTTTTGCCTTACGAGTCTTGCAATTTGGGCTCCATCAATCTGGCGAAGATGGTCAAAGACGGAAAGGTCAACTGGGAGCGGCTTCAAAAAGTCGTCGAGCTGGCTGTGCATTTTCTGGACAATGTTGTCGAGGTCAATAAATACCCCCTGCCGCAGATTGCCGAGATGACCCTCTCCAACCGCAAAATCGGCTTAGGGGTGATGGGCTGGGCAGATATGCTGATTTTGCTGGGCATTCCATACAACAGCGAGGAGGCTATCGAATTGGCCCAAAAAGTCATGCGCTTCATCAACGAACGGGGCCATGCCGCCTCGCAAATGCTGGCCAAAAGTCGCGGTCCATTTCCCAACTTCAAAGGGTCGATCTACGACAAAAAAGGCGAGCCCCCCCTCCGCAACGCCACCGTCACAACCATCGCGCCGACCGGCACGATTTCCATTATCGCCAACGCGTCGTCGGGAGTGGAGCCGCTTTTCGCCGTGTCCTATGTCCGCCAGGTCATGGATAACGACATCCTCGTGGAAGTGCATCCCTATTTCGAAACCGTTGCCAGGAAGCGAGGGTTCTATTCGTCCGACCTGATGCAGCGGATCGCCGAACATGGAAGCATTCAAGATATCGATGAAATCCCCGCAGATGTGCGCAACTTGTTTGTCACGGCGCATGATATTACGCCGGAGGTTCATATCCGCATGCAGGCGGCTTTTCAGAAATACACAGATAACGCCGTCAGTAAAACCGTGAATTTCGCCAAAACAGCCACTGTTCAAGACGTCGCTCGCGTCTATGAGCTGGCCTATCAGCTCGACTGTAAAGGCGTGACGATCTACCGCGACGGCTCCCGTGAGCAACAAGTGTTGAGCAAGGGGAAAAAAGACGACAAAGTGGAATCGACCCAAACCGCGACGACGACGGCCAAGCGCGAACGCCCCAAGGTGCTCAAAGGTTGGACCTATCAGATGCAAACCGGGTGCGGTCCGCTTTATGTCACGGTCAACGAGGACAGCACCGGTCTTTTTGAACTCTTCACAACCATGGGAAAAGCCGGCGGCTGTGCCGCTTCCCAAAGCGAAGCCATCGGCCGGATGGTGTCTTTGGCGTGGCGAAGCGGTCTTGGAGCACGCCAGGTCATCAAGCAGCTTCAGGGGATTTCTTGCCATTCGCCGTCCGGCTTCGGCGATAATAAAGTGCTTTCCTGCGCGGACGCCGTCGCCAAAGCGATACAATCTCATCTGATGGCCAACGGCGGCAAGGTTCAGCACGAAAAGCGCCCTTTCCAGCGGGGAGCTTGCCCGGACTGTGGCGGTATTGTGGAACACGAAGGGGGCTGCGCCGTTTGCCGCATTTGCGGGTACAGCGAATGCGCCTGAAAGGTTTTGCGCTTCAAAAGGAAGATGTTGATGAAAATCGATTTATATTGCTGGAGCAAGTGAAGCACCTGCCGTGACGCAAAAGAGTTTCTTTTGCAAAAGAACGTCCAAGTGAACGAACGTGATTTTTTCAAAAATCCCTTCACTCGGTCGGAGATCGATAGTCTATTGCAGGGAAAATCGGCCGCAGATATGTTCAATTTCCGCAGTCCGACTTTCAAAAAACTCAATCTCGCCCGGAAAACGCTTTCCGAAAACGAGTTGATCGAACTGATGCTCAAGGAGCCCCGCCTAATCCGCCGGCCCGTCGTCAAAATCGGCAAAAAGGTTTATTTCGGCGCCACCAGTAGCATTCTGGCGGATCTGTTGACATGAAAGATCGAGATCAGGGAACCTCGGCAGAGAATCCCGGTTGGATGAAAGTCATGGGGGTCATATCGTGTGGGCTTCAATTTTCTTCAGTACCGTGCGATTGCGCCCCTGGTTTTTTGCCAGATACAAGGCTGCGTCGGCGACGCGAAACATCAGGGCGGGCGTCAGGTCCGAAGGCGGCGGCGGTTCAACCCCCACCACGCCCAGACTTAAGGTAACGCAGGGAGAAATGTCCGACGCGTCATGCGCAATGCAATGCTGTACCACGGCCTGCCGGATTCTCTCGGCGATATGATACGCGCCTTCAGCGGGCGTATCGGGCAGGATGACCGCAAATTCCTCACCGCCGTAACGCGCGGGAAAATCCCCCGGCCGCTGGACCACGCTGCGGATGATCTGCGCCACCGTATGCAGACAGGCGTCGCCTGCCTCGTGGCCGTAATGGTCGTTGTATTTCTTGAAGAAGTCGATATCGCAAATGATCAGCGACAGGGGCTTCTGTTTGCGCAGCATTCGCTTCCACTCCATGTCCAGATACTCGTCGTAGGCGCGGCGGTTGGCAATGCCGGTGAGCGCATCCGTGGTCGAAATCCGGTAAAGTTCGTCATTGGCTTTTCGCAGCTCCTCTTCGGTTGCGACCAGTTTTTCGTATTTGCGGGCATTTTCGATCGGCAGTTCGCAGATATCGCCGATGGACAGCGCCAGATTCATGTATTGATGGATGTATTTCGAAAAGGCAATATCCTCCACGGCCACGACGCCGCGAATTTCGCCCCGGCGGACGATGCGCAGGATAAACCCTTTGCCCGACGGGGTAAAGCCGCTTTCTCCGGAAAACTCGGCCAGCATGGTTTTCAGCGTGTCCCTGACCGGATCATCCGGCGCTAGCTCCGGCCGCGCCCAGAGTCTGTCCGGTCGGCCGCCATCAAAACTCAAATAGCAGATTTTTTGCGGCGCGAAAAGAAACGCATTAACATCCAGCATGGCCTCGATGGCTTCCGATTCCGTGACGATGCGGGCCAGGTTGGAGATGAGATCAAGAGACATGGCGTATAGGGACACTTGCCTCTTGAGATCATCGACCTGCGCGTTAATGGCTGTCTTTTGCGTTTCGGCCCGCCACAAAAGATACTCCCGAACCAGACGCAGTCTAAGTGCGGCAAGCCCCGTGCATAAAATTTTACCGGGCCTTGCCACATAGTCCGCAAACTCGTTGAGCCTGGCGGCGCTTTGTGTGTCCACCCCCGTGTCCAGAAGGACGATGGCGGAGGCTGTTTCGGCAAACATGTCGCGTGCCTGACTTTGATCAAACCCCATCTTTTCCATCTGGCGGGGCCATTGAGCCAGCCAGCCGGGCGTTGTCAGGTAAGCGCCTTCATTCAGACAGGCCGAAACGCAGGCCGGATCGGCCGCCAGATGAAAGCACTGTTCCAATTTGTGGGGAATGATTTTGCAATCCGGTCTGTCAATCACGGGGAAGCCCGCCAGGCAGGCCGCGCCGAAAATATTGACCTGATCGATGTCGCCTTTGGAGTCGAGAAGCGCGCTTACGTCCTCGGGATTCAAAGGCGGCTGGCCGCAGTTGGCGGCAAACGGAATCAGGACGGCGTCTTCAAGATCTTCGGCCTCAATCGCCGCCCGGGCCTCCCGCTCGTAATGAACGCAAACCGCACAAGCGATTTTTCCAGACATGGGGTCATGATCCGGAAATAGGATACGTTCCATGCCGGCGGGCGGCCTCGCCAATCGCCAGAAGTGTTTCTTCGGAAACGGACCAGGGAATTTCTCCGTGGTTGTCCGATAGAACGAAACCACCGCCCGGCCCCGCCTGCAAAATGGCCCTGCGCACTTTTTCTTCTGCTTCTTTTGCGTTCCAGCGGCGCATCTCGATGCCGTTGAGGTTGCCCAGAACGCTGATTTTCCCTCGACAGGCCGCCTTAATTTCGGCGAGATTTTCCGTGCAGCTTACCCCGACGACAGCCGCACCGGTCCGGATAATGTCGTCGATGATCGGCAAAACGCGGCCGGAGGCCAGATGCGTGGCAGGCGGCCCTTTGATCCGGCTCAGCGTCCGCCGGGCCACTTCAAAACCGGTGCGCATGAAGCTGTCCCGTGGAACAATCGAAGGCGACGATACGGGATCGAAATAGCAGATCGCCGTCGCGCCGGCCGCCAGCTGAGCATTGGCCCAATCCACGCAGAAATCTTCATTGATTCTCATGAGCTTTTCAAAAAGCCCGGGCCTTTCGATCATCAAATCCAGATAAGGCTCAAAACCCATCTGCATGACCGGGACGGAAAAAGGCGACATGACCACGCCGATGATCGGGCAGTCGTCGCCGATGCGCTCCTTCATCAATTCAATGGCTTTAAGCACTTTCGCCAGACAGGGCGTCTTTTTGATATCGGGCGGGGAAAGCCGGTCCATTGCGTCGGGGCTCTTGATGAACGGCCGTCCGGCGTTGGGCGGACCGTCCGGGGCATAGATCACCTCGCCTCCCCAGGCTTAAACTTCCACCGGGGCGTAAAAGAATCCGTACAGGCAGTCATGCCCGTATTTGGCGCGCAGACGAATCTGGCCTTCCGCGACGTGCTCGGCTTTCGCAAAATAATCCGAAATCGACAATCCCAGTTCTTTCGCGCCGTGCGTCGTAACCAGCAGGAAAAGAGGAACGCGGTCCGGCTCGCTGTGGCCCAGCGTCGTCAGGACGCGCTGCATGGATGTCATGGATTCTTTTTTCATGGGCGACCTCCCGTCATGGACAGTACAATTCCCGGCACCTCGGATGCGGAACGGCCCATCGCATCCGCACCGACCTCGCGCCACAAATGATCGTCAAAGCGAAAGGGGGCGCCGCCGACCACCACCCGGACGTCGAGGTTCTCGTTCTTGAGTTTTTCAACCACTTCACGGACATGAAGCGCGGAATGAAGCATCAGCGTCGAGATCAGAAGCACGCAAAGTCGATCGTTTTTCGCTTTGTTGACCACCTCGTCCACTGTGACGCGGCCATAGTCCTTAAGCTCAAAGCCGCCGGCGCGCAAAACGGCATAAACAATGCGTTTACCCAGCATGTGGTAATCTTCCAGAACGGCGATCGCCATGGCCGGCTGGTCCTTGCGCTGCGGGTCGCCCGGCGGCAAAATACCGTCGACCAGTTCTTCGCAAATCCGGCCGCTCATATAAACCTGAGACAAAGCCACGTCTCCGCGTTCCCAGCGCTCCCCGATGCTGGTCAGAACCGTGACAACCATGCGATCCACAAGTTCCAGCGGCGTATACTCTTTCGCCGCAGCCGTCACCAGTCGCCTGGCTTCCAGCCGGTCCAGCGACAAAAGCGCCTGCTCAAACTGCCGGGTCATGTCGTTCATAAAGAATTCTCCTGCGCTTTTGATGATGACGTCATACAAGGTTCGTCATGCCGGATAATCTCGAAACGCTTTGAAAAAACTACTTCTTCTGTCATTCCCACGAAGGCGGGAGTTTAGAAACAATTGATAATACTGGATTCTCGCCTTCCCGGAAATGACCCTGTTGTGAATCTGGCGTAATGATGCAAAGGTCTCGGTCTCTTTCGGGGATCCGGACTTTGCTTTTATAAACTTCTCTTCATGTGATTCGGCCAAACAGGGAAAAACTTGAAAAGCAAGGCCGCAGCAGCGTAACACAGGGGGATAAAGACCCATGCAAGGGAAAAGGAAGCATCTTCATTTTTTTCCTCCCAGCTCACCGGTTTCTTCATGATGCCCGGCCGGTTGGCGGACTTTGCGCCGGAAGTGGTCGCCATTGACAATCCACCGGCAAACACATATAAATCAACACTTATCGTTATGATTTGCATCACAAAGGAGCAAAGAAGATCTATGGCGGAAGAAGGAAAAGAAAGATGGCTCAATTTTGTCGCCCTGACCACGGTTGTCCTGGCGGTCTGCGCGACGCTTGCAACTTTCAACGGCGCAAAGTATTCCACACGGTCGATTTTATCACAAACGCAGGCCGCCAATGCCTGGGCGTATTATCAGTCCAAAAGCATCAAGGGATACATTTACGAAAATCAGTTGGAATCCATCGAGTTGGAAATGAAAAAGAGCAAGCTGCCGCCAACCGTCGCGCAGGCTTACGAAAAAAGACTTGATTCCTATCGACAGAAAATCAAAAAATATGATGAGGAAAAGGCGGATATATCACGTGAAGCCAAGCGCTTGGAGACTGTCCGCGACGAGGCCCAAAGACATAGCGGCATCTTCGGTATCGCCGTGATCTTTTTGCAAATCGCCATATTGTTATGTTCCATCTCCGCCTTGATGAAGAAAAAATACCTCTGGATTCTCGGAAGTTGTACCGGCGTGGTCGGCGTTGTCTATTTTCTCAATGGATTTTTCCTTTTCCTCTGAGGGAGATTGCAGATGTCCATTCGTATCGTACAACTGGGCACACCCAGACGAAAGGATGAAGGGCTGCGTATTGGATGCGTTCGACGAGTGCCGCGCGGCGTTGCCAAAAGCGAATACGCCTTGCGAAATTTTTATGATGTCTGGTTTCCGAATCTGGCTCCGTCCGAGAATCTTTTCAAAACAGCAAAGGGGAGCGCCGCATCCGATTTAGATTGGAAAAAATTTGTCCGGTCCTATCGCGCGGAAATGCAAAAACCGGAGAATAAACGGTGTTTGGAACTCCTTGCGGCCCTATCGCATCAAACAAATTTTTCCGTCGGTTGCTATTGCATGGACGAAACGCGCTGCCACCGATCGATTCTGCGTGAATTGCTTTTGGAATACGGCGCGGCAATTCACGTCGATGATCAGGGCGGCTGAAGCAAAAGGAGTCGATCATGAAAAAAAATTTTTTCATCCTTGCGGCCGTGCTTCTGGCTGTGGTGACGGCCTGCGCACCCACCAACAGTTCACGTTACCGTGAAGGGTCGAACATCGGCCAGGACACTCCGCTCACCGTGGCCGATGAAGAGCGTCTCACAAAAGAGGCGCTTCCAAAAATGCAAAAAGATTATCCGCCCGCCCGGAATCCAGAGCTTCAGAGATACATCTCCGAGCTTGGGTCAAAAATCGTCCGAGCCAACCATTTAGAGGGGAATCCCTATCACTACACCTTCACCGTCGTGGATGTGCCGGATATCAACGCCTTTGCCTTGCCGGCCGGAACCGTATTTATCACCGCTTCGCTTATTGCCGCCGTGGACACAGAGGCGGAACTCGCCGGGGTCGTTTCCCATGAAATCGGCCATGTGGTGGCCCGTCATTCGGCGGAAAGAATGTATGCGATGGAAAAGGCGCAAAACAAAACCTGGCTTTACGCGGCCGGCGGCGCGGCGGTGGGGGCGGCGGCGGGATTGGGCTTGGGGCTGCTCCTGTGTGAGAAGGGCGACGCGGCCTGTCTGGCCAAAGCGGCAGCCATCGGAGGGGTTGTCGGCGCGGGGGGAGGGCTTCTCGCCCAGCGTTACACCTTCCTGGTGAATTCCCGTGAAGACGAAATGGAAGCCGACCGCCTGGGATTTCGATACTCCGTCGCCGCTGGTTATGACAAAAATGAAGTCGGACGGTTTTATGAAAAACTTCTCGATATTGAAAAGAAGTCCCGCCAAGACGGCGGCGTTGCCAAAAGCCTCTCCGACGCTTTGAGCACGCATCCACCGAGTTCTGAACGTGTCCGGCAGATGAAGGAATTAGCCTCGGCCAGTCCGGATCGCAAAGCGGTCAAGAACACCCCGGAGTTCAACCGCGCTCGGCTCATCGCGGCAGGGATGGTCAAAAAGTGAAATTCATGATCTCCGCCCTCGCCGCCATCTTTGCCACCTCTTTTCTTATCGCCCTCTCCGGGGCATTGATGCCGGGGCCGCTTCTGAGTGCCGCCGTCAACGAAAGTTCAAAGCGCGGTTTCTGGGCCGGTCCGCTGCTCACCAGTGGTCATGCGCTCTTGGAGCTCGCGCTGGTTGTCGCTCTCCTTCTGGGACTTGCGCCAATCTTGAGGCTGACGGCTGTCTTTGTGTTTTGCGCCCTGGGCGGCTCCTTGATTTTGTTGATGATGGCCTGGGGCATGATTCGTTCGATCCCAACCCTCTCCCTTCGACGGGAAGCGACCCCGGGACGTATCAACCACCCCGTCGTCAGTGGCATTCTCATGAGCATGGCCAACCCGTACTGGTTCATCTGGTGGGCGACCATCGGTTTGGGCTATATCCTCTATTCACAACAGTTCGGGTTCTGGGGTGTCGCTTGCTTTTTTGCAGGCCATATTTCTGCCGATCTTGTCTGGTATTCTCTCGTTTCAGCGGCCATCGCGGGAGGGCGCCGTTTTCTGACGGACCGCCTCTACCGCGGCCTGATCGGAATACTGGCCGCTTTTCTGGTGGGCTTGGCTGTTTATTTCGCCTACGCGGGCATCGTCAAACTCCGATTGTTGTTTTGACACGCAAAGGCAGCTTGACCAGCTTCGGAGCCGCCCCTACGGCTTTTCCGTTCCCTCTGAGAAGTCCCGTTTTTCACGTTGAACCATCGGACGGCTCATGGGGGGGAACGGCTCAAAAGCCCGTTTTGAACCGCGGCCAAAGATATTGACACCTCTTCTCCAAAAGAGATATAAAATCGGCCATTAGAGCTTACGCAATTCATGAAACCACGATAAAAAAGGCCGGATCAAATGAAAAAGCCTAGAAACATCATGCGTATCGACTCGGATTCCAATCATACCCACGCTTGGTTGGTTCGAGTGCAGCGCCAGGGGAACGTTCATATCAAAATGTTTTCGGATCTTGTCTACGGAACGAAACAAAAAGCGTTGAAATCCGCCTTGCAGTTTCGAGATCGGATTTTGGCGAAAATGTCTCCTTACAACTACCACCTCGAAAGACGCTCCATCGTCAGACAGAACAACACCTCCGGCATCCCCGGCGTCGGGCGCTATGAAAATTTTTCCGATGCCGAAAGAAAACGCACCGCGGTTTTCTGGGTGGCCTTTTGGAACGATGAAACAGGCATCCGGCGCCAACGTAAATTTTCCGTATTCCGGTATGGAGAGCGCACGGCGAAAAAACTGGCGATCGCCGAACGGGAGAGGCGCCTCAGAGAAGTTTGCGCCGCCATTGCCAAGAAGGAAAAACGCAAGGCGAAAAAATGATCGGATGTTATCCGGCTTTCTTGAGCCGGCGCGGCCTTTTCGAGGTTTGCCAGATTCCGCCGGCGTCGATTCATGACGGATCGAGAATGCGGGCACACATCAAGACAGGTGTCATTCGGCCCATCCCTGATGACAGCGTCAGGAGCAACACGAAGCCCTTCCATCTTTGCCCTGAGAGCCTATCCACGCCGGACGATCAGGGGCATCATTATCGACGATGCAAACCATCGAAAAAGTGCCTGACGCCCACGCGCAAAAGAATTTTCCCGCCCGTTTGACGAATTTTTGTGAAAAACCGACGACCTCGCGGCTCCTTTCCTTCGGCCACTTCCGGTCTCGGCAGGCTCCCTCTTCAAAACGACCTGACGGCAGAGGGCCACAAATATCATGCAACGACGGCTTATCGGACTTGAATTTCTAAAGGCCGTCACCACCTGGCTTGAAGTGTCGTCATTTTCTTCCATCCAGATCAAAAAATTCCGATGGGGCAGATCCATGAAATTTATGGCATGCGATTCGGTGATGTCAGCCAGTTCATCGCCTCTTCAAATGTGTAAAAAATACCGATTTCCAAATCCGTCATCTCCTGCGCAAAAACCTGAAACATCCGGCCCAAACCGTACTCCACGGATCGGTTGTTGACGCACGCGATGCGGGATCGGCCCATGGCTTGGCGCAGAGGAACCAACGCTTCGGCATAGGTGAAGGCATCGGCCCCCATTTCTTCTTTCAAATCCAGACAGGTATAATCAATTAATACCCTCATGCCCGGGTGCCATCCCGGCAACTTCATGATTTCGCGCGCCACCACCGCATAGTCTTCGGGACGGATAGGACCGGATATCACCGCCACAACTATACCGTCTTCCACTGAAATGTCATGCTTCATGGCTTTCCTTCGATTCCGCTTCAATCCAATGTAAAATCTCGTCATCGGACGGAATGTCTTGCATGGAATGTCCATAATGCACGAAGCGAACCACGCCGGATTTGTCGATCAGAACCTG